>DASZRO010000018.1 GCA_035550055.1 Mycobacteriales bacterium
GCGGTGACCCTGTCGTGCAAACGGGCCTATCTCGATCGGTACGCGCGCGAGGACAAAGGGTGGACCGATCGCGACGAAGCACGATGGACCGTGCCGTACTGGCACGTCGACACCGGAATGGTCGCGTTGCTGATGCTGCTCGCCGCGGTCGACGAAGGCCTGGGCGCGCTGTTCATGGGCATGGCCCCCGAGGCGGTCCCGCGCTTCCGCGCGGCGTTCGGCGTACCGGAGGATCACGACGTGGTGGGCGTCGTGTGTATCGGGCATGAAGCCGCCGACGCGCCGCGACGCGACTTGCGCTCGCGGCGGCTAGCTGTCGACGACGTCGTCCACCGCGGGCGATGGTGAGCCGGCTGGGCTGACCTGCCCGATCCGGCCCAGCAGCTCGACGAACTCCGCGGCGAGGCGCACCGCGCTCTCCTCGGTCTCCTGCATCGCCACTTCGCGACCGGCCTCAGCGACCACCGTCGTCAGCACCGTGACGAGGGTCTCGCCCAGCGGCTCGTCGTCGGTGCGCAGCAGGATCCCGTTGACGCGCACCCATTCCCGGTAGCGACGGCGAGCGATCAGCTCGAAGCCGGGCGGACCGCCGCCGTCCAGAAACACCCGAGCCAGATCGCGCTCCTCCCAGCACCCGCGCAGGTAGGACATCGCACCCGCCAGCCACAGTTGCATCGGATCGTCAACGCCTCGGGCGCGCGACTGTCGGACCGCGTCAGCGGTGCGCTGCTCTTGCCTGGCCTGGTAGTCCTCGAACAACGCAAGGTAGAGATCGGCCTTGCCGCCGAAGTGGTGGTAGAGGCTGCCGACGCTCGCTCCCGCGCGCGCGACCACGTCGGTGATGTTGGCGTCGGTGAATCCGCCGGCGGCAAACGCGTCCCGTGCGGCAGCGAGCAGAGCCGCCCGCGTTGCGCTGGCGCGCCCCACGTTGCGGTCCGTCGTACTGCGAGCGCCCGTCACCCGTCCTCCAGCCGGCCGGTACCGCGAAGTCGCCGCTGGCGAACGCCAGCATGGATCTCACTCTGCCAGGCGCGGCCGCGACTCGCGACTGCGGTGGTCGGCACGGCCGGGCAGATGGCAGGATTTGGTCATGAGCAACGACTCGGACGTCCCGGGGGCACTTCGAGTCGGAGGTGAGCGGCCCGACCGCAACCTCGCACTCGAGCTGGTCAGGGTGACCGAAGCCGCGGCGATGGCCGCGGGTCGCTGGGTCGGGCGCGGCGACAAGAACGGCGCCGACCAGGCAGCGGTCAACGCGATGCGTCAGCTCGTGTCGACCGTGTCGATGAACGGCGTCGTCGTCATCGGCGAAGGCGAGAAAGACGAAGCGCCGATGCTCTACAACGGCGAGGAGGTCGGCGACGGCAGCGGCCCGGAGTGCGACGTCGCGGTCGATCCGATCGACGGCACCACTCTCACCGCGAAGGGGATGACCAACGCGATCGCGGTGATGGCGGTCGCCGACCGCGGTGCGATGTACGACCCATCGGCCGTCTTCTACATGGAGAAGCTGGTCACCGGTCCGGCCGCCGCAGGCCTCGTCGACATCGAGGCCCCGGTCGAGCACAACATCAACGCCGTCGCGAAGGCCAAGGGCGGTTCCGCAGAAGACGTGACGGTGATCATCCTCGACCGGCCGCGCCACGAGAACCTGGTGCGCGAGGTTCGTGAGGCAGGCGCCCGGATCAAGTTCATTACCGACGGCGACGTCGCCGGCGCGATCCTCGCGGTGCGCGAGGGTTCCGGCGCCGACCTGCTGCTGGGCATCGGGGGAACCCCGGAGGGCATCATCACCGCCTGCGCGGTGAAGTGCCTCGGCGGGGTGATCCTCGGCAAGCTCTGGCCACGCGACGACGATGAGCGCAAGAAGGCGCTCGACGCCGGCCTCGACCTCGACCGGGTGCTCGGCACCGATGACCTCGTGCAGGGCGACAACGTCTTCTTCGTCGCGACCGGCGTCACGGACGGCGAGCTGCTCGACGGTGTCCGCTACCGCGCCGGCGGTGCGACGACGCACTCGCTCGTCATGCGTTCCAAGAGCGGAACGATCCGTTCGATCAAGAGCGACCACCAGCTGACGAAGCTCCGGGCGTACGCCGCGATCGACTTCGAGCACCACGCCTGACCTCGAACGTCGAGCCCAACGTTCTTGGCCACTCAGACCCCTCTGAGTGGCCAACTTCGTTGGGCTCGGCGGGGCATTGGACAATGGGCACCATGAATGACGACGACTTCCGTATCGAGCACGACTCCATGGGGGACGTGCGCGTACCCAAGGCCGCCCTGTGGCGTGCCCAGACGCAGCGTGCGGTGGAGAACTTCCCGCTGTCGGGGGTCACGATCGACCCCGCCCTGATCGGCGCCCTCGGCGCGATCAAGGGCGCTGCGGCCCAGGTCAACGCCGAGCTCGGCGTCCTCGACGCGGACCTTGCGAAGGCGATCACCGACGCGGCGTACGAGGTCGCCGCGGGCAAGCACGACGACGCGTTCCCGATCGACGTCTACCAGACCGGTTCCGGCACGTCGAGCAACATGAACACCAACGAGGTCATCGCCACGCTGGCCAGCCGAGCGCTCGGTCGCGACGTACACCCGAACGACCACGTCAACGCGTCGCAGTCGTCCAACGACGTCTTCCCGTCGGCGATCCACATCGCCGCAGCCCGCTCGATCGTCAACGACCTGATCCCGGCGCTTCGCCACCTCGATGCGTCCCTGTCGCGCAAGGCCGAAGAGTGGGCTGACGTGGTCAAGAGCGGGCGCACCCACCTGATGGATGCCACGCCGGTGACCCTCGGTCAGGAGTTCGGCGGGTACGCCGCGGCGGTCAGGTTCGGGATCGAACGGCTCGAGGCGTCGTTGCCGCGGATCGGCGAGCTTCCGCTCGGCGGCACCGCCGTCGGGACCGGCATCAACACGCCCGCCGGCTTCTCCGCGAAGGTGATCGGCGTACTCGCCGAGACCCTCTCGCTTCCGCTGACCGAGGCCCGCAACCATTTCGAGGCGCAGGGTGCCCGTGACTCGCTGATCGAGGCGAGCGGACAGCTTCGCACCATCGCGGCCGGGCTCTACAAGCTCGCCAACGACTTGCGGTGGATGTCCTCAGGGCCGCGGGCCGGCCTCGGCGAGCTCCACCTGCCGGACCTTCAGCCGGGGTCGTCGATCATGCCCGGCAAGGTCAACCCGGTGATTCCCGAGGCGGTCTGCCAGATCGTCGCGCAGGTCTATGGCAACGATGCAGCCGTGGCGTTCGGCGGCGCTGCCGGCAACCTCGAGCTCAACGTCATGTTGCCGGTCATCGCGCGCAACCTGCTCGAGTCGATCCGGTTGATCGCGAACTGCTCCCGGCTGCTCGCCGACCGCTGCATCGACGGCACGACCGCCGATGTCGACCGCTGCCGCGAGTACGCCGAGTCCTCGCCGTCGATCGTCACCCCGCTCAACGGCTACATCGGATACGAGAACGCCGCCAAGATCGTCAAGAAGGCGGTCGCCGACGGGACGACGGTCCGCCAGGCGGTCTTCGACCTCGGCTTCGTCGGAGACGGCGATGGCAAGGTCAGCGAGGCCGACCTCGACAAGGCCCTCGACGTACTCGCCATGGCCTACCCCCACGGCCGCTAGCAACCCACAAATCTCGGTGATCTTGACGTTGTCGGCCCGAAGACGCCAGTGAAAGACAATCTACGTAGGTCTCGACGTAGGTCTCGACGCGATCTTTGACGGCCTCGGAACCGGCGCCCCGACGGGGCACATGGCTAGACGCCCAGGTCTTCGAGCATCTCCGTCACCAGGGCGGCGATCGGGGATCGCTCGGAGCGCACCAACGTGACGTGGGCGAAGAGCGGGTGACCCTTGAGTGCCTCGATGACCGCAGCCACGCCGTCGTGACGACCGACTCGGAGGTTGTCGCGCTGCGCCACGTCGTGGGTGAGCACGACGCGCGAGTTCTGACCGATGCGTGACAGGACGGTGAGCAGGACACCGCGTTCGAGTGACTGGGCCTCGTCGACGATGACGAACGCGTCATGCAGACTGCGGCCGCGGATGTGGGTCAGCGGGAGCACCTCGAGCATCTCCCGGTGGATGACCTCGTCGACGACGTGGTCGGGCACGAGCGCGCCGAGGGTGTCGAAGACCGCCTGACCCCATGGCGTCATCTTCTCGGCCTCGCTGCCCGGCAGGTAGCCGAGATCCTGGCCGCCGACCGCGTAGAGCGGCCGGAAGACCACGACCTTGCGGTGCAGCCGCTTCTCCAGGACCGCGTCAAGACCGGCGCACAACGCGAGCGCCGACTTGCCGGTGCCGGCGCGGCCACCGAGCGAGACGATGCCGATCTCGGGATCCATGAGGATGTCGAGCGCGATGCGCTGCTCCGCGCTGCGGCCGTGGATGCCGAACGCGTCACGATCGGCACGCACCAGCCGCAGCGACTTGTCCGGCGTCACGCGCGCCAGCGCGGAGCCGCGTTCCGACAGCAGCACGACGCCGGTGTGGCACGGCAGGTCACGCGCGGCGGCGAGCTCGAGGCTGTCCGCGGCATACAGCGCGTCGACCTCATCTCCGGAGACGTCGAGCTCGGTCATCCCGGTCCAACCGGACTCGACCTGCTCGGCGAGGTACTCCTGCACCGCGATGCCGATGCTTGCCGCCTTGATCCGCAGCGGCATGTCCTTGCTGACGAGCACGACGTCGGTGCCTTCGGCCGCCAGGTTTCCGGCGACGGTCAGGATCCGTACGTCGTTGCCGCCCTGGCGGAAGCCGTGGGGCAGCACCGACGCGTCACTGTGGTTGAGCTCGACCCGAAGGGTGCCGCCCTCCTCGTTGACCGGAAGCGGCTGATCGAGCCGACCGTGCTTCGCCCGCAGATCGTCCAGCAGCCGCAGCGACTGCCGCGCGAACCAGCCGAGCTCGGGATGGTTGCGCTTCGCCTCGAGCTCGGTGATCACGACCACCGGCAGGACGACCTCGTGCTCGGCGAAGCGGCCGATCGCCGACGGATCGGCGAGCAGGACGCTGGTGTCGAGGACGAAAGCACGCCGCGGTTCGGCAGTCGCGGACTTGCGGCGCTTCGTCGAGGAGTTCCGTGCAGGGGCTGACGCGGCGGTTGTCGCGACTGGGGACACGTGGCCTCCGGAACTTCGGCTGACCGGCGGACAGCCGCTATGGCCGAACGGTACGACTCGTACCGACTCACCGCGCCTGCGACACGCCCGGGAGCGGGTGAGTTCACCCAGCCTTATACGCCGTGCCGACGCTCACGCTGGGCGTAGGAGCGCAGCGCGCGCAGGAAGTCGATGCGGCGGAAGTCCGGCCAGAGTGCGTCGCAGAAGTAGAACTCGGAATGCGCCGTCTGCCACAGCAGGAAGCCCGACAACCGCTGCTCGCCCGACGTCCGGATCACCAGATCGGGATCCGGCTGGCCGCGGGTGTAGAGGTGGTCGGCGATGTGGTCGACGTCGAGGATCTCCGCGACCTCTTCGAGCGAGGCGCCCTTCGAGGCGTGCTCGTGCAGCAGGCTGCGCACCGCGTCGGTGATCTCACGACGACCGCCGTACCCGATCGCCACGTTCACGAGCAGCCCGGTCTTGTCCTGCGTCGCTTCCGCGGCCTCCTTCAGCACCCGCACCGTCGAGTCGGGAAGCAGGTCGAGGGCCCCGACCGGATGCACGCGCCACGGCTGGGCGGGCGAGGCGAGATCGCGCACCGTCTCCTCGATGATCGCGATCAGCTGAGCGATCTCACTCGCCGGCCTGGCCAGGTTGTCGTTGGACAGCAGCCACAGCGTGACGACCTCGACTCCGGCGTCAGCGCACCAGCCGAGCAGGTCGGTGATGTGATCGGCGCCCGCCTGATGTCCTCGAGCCACGTCGGCGGCGCCGGCCGCCCTCGCCCAGCGCCGGTTGCCGTCGAGAATCACGCCGACATGGCGTGGCCGCGGTGCCCCGGAGAGGTTCGCGATCAGTCGGCGTTCGTAGACGCCGTACACGAGATCGCGCACGTTCACGCAGCGAAGGTTACGCCGCTTCGCCGCGCGTTCGACTCATCCGGTTGGGTGTCAGATGAAACCGCGCGCCTGGTCGCGACGTCTGATCGGCAACACTCCGTGACCAACAGGACCGACCATGAACCGCACCACCTCACGCGTCAGCGTCGTCGCCATCGCACTGCTGTCCGTCGTCACGGCGGCGACGGCGGTCGCCGTCATCGCCGACTCCGGCGGTGGGCCCGCGGATGCGTCGACCTCGGCCGCCAAGACGATCTCGGTCAGCGGCCAGGGCACGGTGCAAGGGGTTCCCGACACGCTGGTCGCGAACCTCACCGTGCACAGCCGGCAGGCATCGGTTCAGGACGCGCTCGACGCGGTCGCGACGGACATGCGCCAGGTCGAGTCGACGCTGGTCAACAAGGGACTCGCACGGTCCGACCTGCAGACCACCGACCTCGAGCTCGACCCGGCGTACGACGACCACAGCCGCGTCATCGGGTACGACGCGAGCGAGTCGCTATTGGCGAGCATCCACCCGCTCAGCCACGTCGGCGCGATCCTGTCAGCCGTCGCGACCTCGGCGGGCAACGCGGTGGACATCGACGGCCTGTCTTTCAACATCGCCGACGACTCGACGCTCATCGACGCCGCCCGGCAGAAGGCGTTCGACCAGGCGAAGGCTGCCGCGGCTCAGGACGCGAGCCTGGCCGGCGAACAGCTCGGTGACGTCGTCTCGATCAAGGAGAGCGAGCAGACGACGACGCCCCCGCAGCCGTTCTACAACGAGTCGTTCGCGGACGCGAAGAGCGCGAGCGTGCCGATCAGTGCCGGCAAGCAGCCGGTGTCGGTGACGCTCGATGTGGTGTGGTCGCTGTCCTAGCGACCACGCTCGTCAGCCGAGGCGGCTTTCGAGAGCGGCTAGCTGGTCCCACAACGCCTGTGGGGTGTGGCTGCCGAAGCGCTCATAGTGCGGGTGGACCAAGGCAGCCTCTTCGCGCCAGGCGTCCACGTCGACGGTGAGCAGGACCTCGAGCTGGTCGTCGGTCAGGTCGAGACCTTCGAGGTCGAGCGCCTCGCGGCTGGGCACCCGGCCGATGGGAGTGTCGACCGCTTCGGCGTTGCCGTCGATGCGCTCGCTGATCCACTTGAGGACCCGGCTGTTCTCACCGAAGCCCGGCCAGACGTACTTGCCGTCGCTGTCCTTGCGGAACCAGTTGACGAAGTAGATCCGCGGCAGCTTGGACGCGTCCGCCGCGGCGCCGGTCTTGAGCCAGTGCCCGAAGTAGTCGCCCATGTTGTAGCCGCAGAACGGCAGCATCGCGAACGGGTCGCGACGCAGCTCGCCGACCTTGTTCTCCGCGGCCGCGGTGCCTTCGGAGGCAACGTTCGACGCGAGGAACACGCCGTGCTCCCAGTCGAAGGCCTCGGTAACCAACGGCACGCTGCTCGCCCGGCGGCCACCGAACAGGATGGCGTCGATCGGGACACCTGCCGGGTCTTCCCACTCGTCCGCAGCGGTGGGGCACTGGGAGGCCGGGGCGGTGAAGCGCGCGTTGGGGTGCGCAGCCGGCTCGCTGGACTCCGGCGTCCAGTCGCGGCCCTTCCAGTCGATGAGGTGCGCCGGCGGGGTGTCGGTCAAGCCCTCCCACCACACGTCGCCGTCATCGGTGAGGGCGACGTTGGTGAAGATGCAGTTGGCGAACAACGTGTCGATCGCGTTCTTGTTGGTCGAGTTGCCGGTGCCGGGCGCGACGCCGAAGAAACCTGCTTCCGGGTTGATCGCGCGCAGCCGGCCGTCCGGACCGAAGCGCATCCAGCAGATGTCGTCCCCGACGGTCTCGGCCTTCCAGCCGGGCAGCGTCGGCTGGAGCATCGCCAGGTTGGTCTTCCCGCAGGCGCTCGGGAAAGCGGCGGCGATGTACTTCACGGATCCGGTCGGCGACGTCAGCTTGAGGATGAGCATGTGCTCGGCGAACCAGCCCTCGTCGCGCGCCATCACGCTCGCGATCCGCAGCGCATAGCACTTCTTCCCGAGCAGGGCGTTACCGCCGTACCCCGAGCCGTACGACCAGATCTCGCGGCTCTCCGGGAAGTGCACGATGTACTTCTGCTCGTTGCACGGCCACGCCACGTCTGCCTTACCGGCCTCCAGCGGGGCGCCCACCGAGTGGACGGCGGGTACGAAGAAGCCGTCCTCGCCGAGGGCGTCCAACGCCGCCTTGCCCATGCGCGTCATGATCTTCATCGAGATCACGACGTACGGCGAGTCGGTGATCTCGACGCCGAGCGCGGAGATCGGCGAGCCGACCGGGCCCATGCAGAACGGGACGACGTACATAGTGCGTCCGCGCATGCAACCGGCGAACAGCCCGTCCAAGGTGGCGCGCATCTCGCTGGGGTCGACCCAGTTGTTGGTCGGTCCGGCGTCCTCTTCGCGTTCCGAGCAGATGAAGGTGCGGCTCTCGACCCGCGCGACGTCAGCGGGGTCCGACCTGGCGTAGAAGGAGTTCGGGCGAAGCTTCGGGTTGAGGCGGATCAGCGTGCCGGCTTCGACGAGCTGGCGGGTGAGCTGGTCCCATTCCTCCTCGGAGCCGTCGCACCACACGACCGCGTCCGGCTGCGTGAGCGCCGCGACCTCGTGTACCCATTCGATCAGCCCGCCGTGGCTCGTCGGGGCATCATCGAGGCCTGGGACCACTGGCGCGATCGTCATGCGTGTCTCTCCTACGGGTTGCGCCACTCGCTGCTCCCGCCCGAAGCGTCCGCAATGGGGGTGCGCAACGTCACGGACACCGGCCGGTAACACGGTGGGGGGCTAAGCATAACGCTCGTCATGTATGCCCGCTACGACGGCCGGCACTCCTTTCGCCGGAGACAAAACCCTCAGCCGGTCGCCACTCCAGGGCCGGCTTCACGCAGCCGCTGCACCTCGCGCATCGCCTCCCGAAGCTCGCCGAGCCAGGCGTTCGAATGCTGCCCGACGAGGCGCACACACCACCCGAGCGCGTCGGAGCGCGAACGCGCGACGCCGGCGTCCACCAACGTGTCGAGGACGAGCCGTTCGGCCTGGCGCAGGCGCGTCATCACGGGCATCGACACCGATGTGAACGCTGCGTGTTCCTCGCCGCAGCGGGCGCCCCAGCTCACCTTCCGGCCGAACCGCTGCTCAGCCTCCTGGGCGATGCGGATCCGCTGGTCTCGGGTCTCCTCACGGAAGCGGGCGATCCGCCCGGACGCTACGCTGCGGTCGTCCTGCGATGCGTCGGGAGCCGGAATCGACACCTCGACGAGGATCTCCTCCCGGTCGACGGTGACCGTGTGCCCGGCGGCGGACCACTCGGCGGGCAACCGGCCGGCGAACCACGCCGCGATCTCGTCGTACATCGCTGCCTCCTGTCATCAGATGATTACAGGATTACACCGTAACTACCCCGATCCGCAAGGCCAGTTGCGCCGGGTCGGACGTGGGCGCGTCACAGACGAACCCGCGACAGACGTACGCCGCGCCGGGCGGGCGGTCGGCGAGCAGCGGCGACTCCCCGCCGGTGACGACGACGGCGCCCGGCGAGGTGGTACGACGCGCGACGGCCGCGAGGTCCGGGGCCTCGACCACGGCGATCTCCAGCGGGCCTGCCAGAAGCGCCTCGGCCACGGCGGCGGACGCCCCGGCAAATCGCGGAAACCGCTCGATGAGCTGCGACGCCGACCCGACGATTCGCTCCGCGGCCTCACGATGCGCCGAGCTGCCGGTCAACGCCGCGCTGGCGAGCAGCGCGCCCGCGAGCGCGGACGCCCCCGACGGCGTCGCACCGTCAGTCGGGTCGCGAGGGCGGCGGACGAGCTGCTCGGCGTCGTCCGCGCTGTCGAAGAACCCGCCCGCTGCGTCGGCGAACCGGATCAGCGCGACATCGAGCAGGTCCGTCGCCAGTGACAACCAGCCCGCCTCGCCGGTGACCTGGTGCAGGGCGAGCAGACCCTCGGCAACGTCGCCGTAGTCCTCGAGCACACCCGCCGGCGCGCCGACCGTGCCGTCGCGCGACACCCGGCGCAACCGTCCGTCGACCACGTGAACCCGCCCCAGCAGCTCCGCGCAGCCGCGCGCCGCACCGACGAAGTCGTCCCTGTCGAACAGCGTCCCGCACTCGGCCAGAGCGGCGATCGCCAGGCCGTTCCACGCCGCGACCACCTTGTCGTCTCGTCCGGGGCGAGTGCGCTCGGCGCGGATCGCGAGCAACCGCGCGCGCTCCTCGGCGTACGCCGCCGGATCCGGCGGGTCGGTGAGCAGCTGAAGCACCGAACGGCCGTGCTCGAAGGTCCCGGCGGCGCTCACCCCGAAGATCGCGGCCGCGCGCGGCCCGACCTCGTCCGGCGTCCACGCGTAGAACTTGCCCTCTTCGCCTTCGCTGTCGGCGTCCAGAGACGACGCGAAGCCGCCCTCCGCGGTCGCCAGCTCGGCGATCATCCAGTCGCAGGTCTCGACCGCGACCCGCCGCGCAAGGGGCGAGCCGGTCTGCCGCCACCAGTGCGCATAGACCCTGGCCAACAACGCGTTGTCGTACAGCATCTTCTCGAAATGCGGCACGACCCACGAGGCGTCGACTGAATAGCGAGCGAACCCACCGGCCAGCTGGTCGTACATGCCGCCGCGTGCCATCGCCTCGCAGGTCTTCTCGACGATCTCGCCACTGCGCGCGCTGCCGGTCCGGGCCGCGTGACGGAGCAAGAACTCGAGGGCCATCGACGGCGGGAACTTGGGCGCCCCGCCGAAGCCGCCTCGGACGTCGTCGTGGTCTTCCGAGAGCCGGGCGGCCGCCGCATCGAGTCCTTCCGCGGTGACGCCGACGCCGCGCTGCGGCGGCGCGCCGTCGCGACGGTTCAGCTCGGCGACGATCTGCGCGGCCGCCGTACGCACCTCATCGCGACGCGACTCCCACGCGTCGACCACGGAACGAAGCAGCTGACCGAACGACGGCATGCCGTGGCGCGGTGTAGGCGGGAAATAGGTGCCGCAGTAGAACGGCTCACCGTCAGGAGTCAGGATCGCGGTCATCGGCCAGCCACCCTGGCCCGTCATCGCCTGGGTCGCCTCCATGTACACGGCGTCGACGTCAGGGCGCTCTTCGCGATCCACCTTGATCGAGACGAAGTGCTCGTTGAGATACGCCGCGGTCGCGGCATCCTCGAATGACTCGTGGGCCATGACGTGGCACCAATGGCATGCCGCATAGCCGACGCTCAGGAATACGGGTACGTCGCGACGTCTCGCCTCGTCGAACGCATCATCACACCACGGCCACCAGTCGACCGGATTGTCCTTGTGCTGCAACAAATACGGACTCGTCGCAGTCGCAAGGCGATTGGCCATATGGCCGACTGTAGGCCGCAACCCCCGGTGATCTTGACGTTGTCGGCCTGATAGGTGGGCCATGGGGCCGAAAGCGTCAAGATCACCGAGGGAAGGTCATCGGAGCTCTACCGCCTGGTGGAAGGTGCCGCGGTTCTCGAAGGGTTGCGGCGGGGTGCTGATCGCACCGGCCGTGGTCGGGAGGTTCTCGTCGCACGTCGGCGAGCTCGTGCCACACAGCACGGGCTTGCGCCACGTCGCGGGGTTGCCGCCGTCCGTCTTGACCAGTGCCGCTACTGCACTCGCCAGCGCTCGCCGCAGCACCTGCCGGCAGCTCGTCAACGTGCCGGAGCCGCAGTAGGTGCCCGTGGGGTTGGACGGGTCGTTCACCCCGAGCACCTTGTGGAATACGCCGAGCAGCTGGCTCTGCCAGCCGTCGAAGAAGCCGGACGCCACGGCTGGTTGGCCGAGGACGAGGTCTTCCCGATCGGCGATCTCGTCGAGGGTTGTCGAGCCGAGGACCGGCCCATAGATGCGGTGGATCACCCGGGTCCACCAGCCGTCGAAGGTCAGGATCGCCGCACTGTGGTCGTCGTAGGACCGGCCCCCGGTCGCGCGCCGATGGGCACCGGTCCGGATCCACGCGCGCAGGTCGCGCACCAGCTGGCGTTCCCGCCGCCCCGTGACCGGACCGAGCACGTCGAGCATCGCGGGGAGCACTTTCAGCGCGCGAAGGTCTTCGGTGCTGGCACGTCCCGCGATGCCGACCAGGTCGGCAAGCGTCATCTTGCGATGCGCGGCAATCGCACGCTCGACCGGGTCGGCGAGGAGCTCGACGCGCTGTACCTGCCCCCACGACCAAGTGCCCGGCGACGCGGCCATGCCTTTGGCGCCCTTGTTGTTCCACGACGCGAGGAAGCCCCGCGCCGGGTCGATCGAGTACGCGTTGAAGGAGTTCGGCTCGCGCTTGTAGGAGTAGGTCTTCGGGTTGAAGCCGACCCAGTCGTCCTTGCCGGTCCCCCACGCCGGCAGCTGCAGGCTGGTGTGCGCGGCGTGGCGCTGGAACCACCCGCTGGCGAACCAGGCGATGTGTGACTTGGAGACGTAAAACCAGTTCTCGTTGCCGGTGTAGTGGCGCATCGCGCTGATGAACTGCTGCGGCGAATGGACCTTGTTCTCCGCCAGCAGCTCGAAGGCGACCAGGCTTCGCAGTCCGTGGTGATAGACGGCGCTCGCCCGAGTCAGCGCGACGGGTTGCTTCCCGACCCAGCCGTAGTCGACCACCGGTCCGTGCACGCTTCGTTCGGTGCGCAACGTCACGGTCTCGGGGATCGACGGCGAGGTCGGCGCAAGCGGCGTCTGCTCGACGACGGTTCGCTGTTCGAACGCCCGGCACTTGCCGCGGTACACGTAGTGCGTCGACGCGAACGTCGGCTTCGTCCCGTCGGGGTTGCACAGCTTCTCGGCGAAAGTGTCGGCGTTGTCTCCCAACGCCGTGGTGCCGGTCCATGCGAAGGACTTGGTGTGCCCGATCAGCGGGTACGGGCTCACGCCCGGGAAGATGACGCCGGAAGCCTGGATGCCGGGCATGTGCAGCTCGTACTCGTCGAAGATCTCCGGCGAGTAGTAGCCGACCTGCGGACCCATCGCGGCGATCGGGTGACCGCTTCTGGTGTGGCTGCCCTCGACGAGAAGCGCGTTGGACTCTTCGTCGGGAAGCTGCAACCCGGTGCGCGCGAGCCGGTCAGCCCAGGCGGGCATGTCAGCGCCGGTCGCGGACTCGCTCGCCTCGCTCAGCGGCTTCGTGATGCTGACCACCGCGTTGCGCGGCTGCAGCGAACCCGGAGTGATGTGCGCACTCGCGGTGCGCGATGGCCTGCCGGTGGTGTCGCTGGGGAAGCTCGCCGTCGTCGTCGTGAAGGCGTCCGGGTCGTCCTGCAGACGCAGGTCGTCGAAGACCTCGCGACCACGTCGGACGCCGAGCTTGTGCTCGAGCCGGTCGAGGATGTCGGATTGGAACTGCTCGCCGTCACCAGCAACCGTGAACTGCGCGATCAGCAGATAGCCCTCGGCGGCCGAGTCGGCGAGCGTCCACGGCCGAGGCGTGGCGCCGAGCGCGACGTACTCCGCCGGGAGCAGCGCCGGGTCGGTCTGCGTGGCCTTGATGTAGCCGTTGATGCCCGCGACGTACTCCTCGATGTCGTGCAGTGCGTCGCGACCTTCTTTGCCCTCCTGCTTCGCGACCTGCTTGATCTCGTGGGTCAGTTCGGCGGGCGAGAGGTCGAACTGACCGAGCGCAGAGCTGTCGCTGGCGATCGCGCTCGGGCCGAGCAGTCCGGCTTGCTCCCCCTCCGCCATCCGCCGCAGGACGTCCATCAAGAACAGCCGGTCCTCCGCGCTCACGTAGCCCGCGGCGTACATGCCCGCACTTCGGGTCGAGGCGTAGATGTGCGGGACGTCGTACTTCTTGTCGCGGATCACCGTCGCGCCGGCGATCGGATGCTCGACGGACTCGACGTCGGCGCCCGTCGGCACGGAGAAGTCGGAGTCCTTGTAGAAGTTGCTCAGGTCGGCGTCGCTGTTCGGCTCGCGATCGATCACCCGGTTGTAGAGCGCCGCCTGGTTGGTGAAGCTCGGCGGGACAGCGCCGCCCGCCTCGAACGTCGCAAGGTCGAGCACCGTCGTCCGACCGCCCTCGCCGTAGCCGAGAACGCTGTGAAACCCGCTCTCGCTTCGTTGGAAGTCGGGGACCTGGCCTGCCTTCACCGTGGCCGCATGCGGCGATGCAGCGGCGCCCGTCACAGCGGTCATCGGCGCGGCGACAGCCGCGGCGAGTGCGAGGAGGGCAAGACGGCGGCCCGGGACGTTCATTGCGCGGCTCCGATCGAGGGGCGACAGCGGCGTGAGCCCCGCGCACGATCTTGCCGCAGACCGGCTATCGCTCTTCGCGGAGCAGCGACTCGAGGATGGGCAGCAAGTCGAGCAGCCGCTGTACGTCGGCCGGAGACATGTCCGACAGCCGCTGGACGAGCGCCGTTGCCTGGGCGCCGCGGACCGACTCCAGCTTCTCCCGCGCCGCGTCGGTCAGCGCGATGTAGGAGGTACGACGGTCCGACGGGTCGCTGGAGCGCGACAGCAGGCCGGCGTCCTCGAGGCTCGCGACCACCCGGGTGGCGGTCGGCGCCGTGACGCCTTCACGCTCCGCGAGGTCGCCGATGCGCAGCGGGCCGTGGGTCTCGACGGTCGCCAACGCCGACCACTGCGACGGGGTCAGGCCACCTGGACTGTGCTGACGCAGCTGGCGAGCCAACCGGGCCACCACGACGCGAAGCCGAGCCGCGGTCTCCGCGTGCGCAACCGCATCACGGGCGGGTGCGATCACCCTTACTCCTCGTCGCGAGTCGGCTGCTCGAACTTCTCCGGCACCTTGCGCAGATGCCGGTTCATCGAGCGGAACAGGAAGAACGATGCCACGCACAAAGCCAGTACGACGGCGAACGCGATAAACCCTGCTCCGAAGTCACTGTCACCTGCGGCGAGCACCCGGACCGCCGGAAGGGCCAGCACGTGTGCGGTCACGTCGCCACCCGGTCTCTCACGCCCGCGAACAGGTCGTCCTCCGGCGTCGTCGTGTCGACGACGGACCGCGCGAGCTCGTAGTCCTCGGTGGGCCACACCCGCTGCTGGATGTCGAGCGGGCAGGCGAACCAGAACCCCTTCGGGTCGACCTGGGTCGCGTGCGCCAGCAGCGCCCTGTCGCGCACCGGGAAGTAGTCGGCGCACTCCACGCGCGTGGTGACCCGCGACGCGACGTCCGGGCGGTCCTTCCACTGCGCGAGGCGCTCGGCGTACGGCGACTCCATGCCGGCGGCGAGCATCGCGTCGTGCAGTGCCTGGAAGCGCTCGAGGTGCATGGACATGTGGTAGTAGAGCTTCAGGGTCTGCCAGGGCGCGCCGAGCTCCGGGTAGCGGTCCGGGTCAGCCGCTGCCTCGAACGCCGCCACGCTGACGTTGTGGCACATCACGTGGTCGGGGTGCGGGTACCCGCCGTTCTCGTCGTACGTCGTCATGACGTGCGGGCGGAACTGCCGCACGATCCGCACCAACGGCGCGGCCGCCGACTCGACGGGCTGCGCCGCGAAGCAGTCGTCGGGAAGCGGTGGCGGCGGGTCGCCTTCGGGGAACCCGGAGTCGGTGAAGCCGAGCCACTCGTGCCGGGCGCCGAGGATCTCGATCGCGGCGGCCATCTCGCGGCGACGGACCTCGGTCAGGTCGGCCACGACCTCGGGTCGTTCCATCGCGGGGTTGAGAATCGACCCGCGTTCGCCGCCGGTGCAGCTGACGATGAGGACCTCGGCGCCCTCGGCGACCAGCCTGGCCGTGGTGGCCGCGCCCTTGCTCGACTCGTCGTCGGGATGCGCGTGCACCGCGAGCAGCCGAAGCGGGCCGTCAGTCACCACTCCATGGTTTCACGAGTGTCGAACGATGGCGCTGGGTAGCCTGAATCGGATGAGCGAGACGAACACCACGTGGTTGACGCAGGACGCCTATGACCGGCTCGAGGCAGAGCTCGAGCACCTGTCGGGACCGGGTCGGGTGGAGATCACCCACCGGATCGAGGCGGCGCGCGCCGAGGGTGATCTGAAGGAGAACGGCGGCTACCACGCCGCGAAGGAAGAGCAGGGCAAGATGGAAGCCCGGATCCGTCAGCTCTCCCAGCTGCTCCGCGACGCTCAGGTCGGTACGCCTCCCGCCGCGAACAGCGGCGTCGCCGGCCCCGGCATGGTCGTCACGATCCGTTACGCCGACGGCGACGAGGAGACGTTCCTTCTCGGCTCACGCGAAGAAGCTGCCGTCACCGACCTCACCGTGTACTCCGCGCAGTCGCCGCTCGGTCAGGCCCTCGACGGCGCGACTCCCGGCGAGAAGCGGTCCTACGTCGCACCCAACGGCAAAGAGATCGCCCTCGAGCTCGTCGACGTCAAGCCGTACCTGTAGCCGGCCCGCGAGAGGCGGAGCTGAGCGCCTCAGCGATCCGCTGCGTCGTCTCGCCGAGCCGCAGCCGCTCTTCCTCGCCGGCCGTCGCGGCAAGCGCGCGGCGGGCAGCGGCCACGTCGGCGGCGAGCATCCGGCGCTCGTCCGGTTCCAGGCTGAGCCGACATCCGTCAGCGACCGGGAGCTCCGCCGCGCACGTCGCCAACGCTCTGCCCGCAACGAAGTAGCCGTAGCCCACCCGCAGTCGCCGCGGCAGGCGACGCAACCACCGAAGCGACGCACCCGCCAGGTCGGCCGCCACCGACGCGGCCCGAAAGCGTGCCAGCTCCGCAGCCGCGAACGCCGGTTGTGCGTCGGCTGACGCGAGCACCGCGGCAACGGTGCCGAACGCGATCGCGAGCTGGCGGCGTACTGCGTCGACGTTGCGGATCGGGAGCACCAGCCACGCGGCGAGGACACCGAGCGAAGCGCCGAGCAGGATGCCCTCGAGCCTGGTAGCGAGCAGGTCGGTGCCGGCCTCGCCGTAGAAGTCGTAGAGCAACGCCAGCGCCGACGTCATGCCGGCCGCCCAATAGGCGTAGCTGAGCGGTCGCAGCCACATCGCCACGGCGAGCACCGCGAACAGCACGACGATCGACCAGTCGTCGTGGGGCGGGAACGAATGCGAGACCAGTTCCGCCACAACGGTTCCGCATGCGGCTCCCGCGATGCGAAGCAACGCCTTGTATGTCACGTCGGCACGGCCCCGGTTCCCGCTGCCGACGATGTACGCCGAGAGCACCACCCAGGTCCAGTGCACGCCGAAGGCCGCTCGCCCGCACGCGAAGGCCGCGCCCAGCGCGACTCCCATCTGCAGCGACATGCGGGTGCTGGGCAGGACCTGCCGGTGCCACGGCAGATCGTCGCGGCGAGTTCGCGCGACCGGTGCCGGGACCGCGGGATCGGGCTCGACTCTGGCCAGCACCCCGATGCGTTCTGCGAGGAACTGCACCAGTCGCAGCCAGCCCAGCGCGACCAATGCGATGACCGCCGCCCACCATCTGCTCGGCGGGTTGGACCCGAGCGCGACGGCCGGCGCCGGCGTGACGAGCATCGCGAGGAACGCCGACGAGACCAGCGACCCCACCCGTCGCAGGTGCGGGCCGAAGCGCCGCAGCCAGATGCCCGCGGCCATCCCGACGGCGAACAGCGTGTCGCCGAAGTTGGGATGCGTGAACATCCACTTGCCAACCTCGGTGGAGGCGACGACGAGGAACGGCATCGCGATCGGGGCGAGCCAGCGGGCCAGCGCCGACTCGTGGCCGCGCCGGTCGGCCCGCCCGAGGGTCAGTGCCAGGACCACGGCCAGTACGACGCTGCTCGTCGTCAGATTGAACAGGTGGTCGAGCAGCAACGCTGTCGCGAAGCTCAGCAGTGCCGCCGACATGGCGACTCCGGCGACCCGAAGCCGCGCCAGCCCGGGATCTATCGACACGGCCGCTCGATCGTCACTGCAGGACGAGGGCGGCGGCTCCGACGAGTCCCGCATCGACAGCGAGTTCGGCGGGCACGATCTCGCAGCGGGACACGTAGGCCATCCCGGCATGGCGCGCGAAGGCTTCCCGCATCGGAGCGAAGATCAACTCTGCGGCGCCGGTCGCAAAACCGCCGCCGACCGCGATGCGGTCGAGCTCGAGCAGCGCGGCGGCACTCGCCAGCCCGACGCCGAGCGCTCGACCGGCCCGGTCGATCGCGGCGATCGCGACCTCGTCGCCGCCACGGGCGGCCGCCACGAGCGATCGCCCGTCAGCTGACTGATCGCCGGATTGCCAACCGTTGGCCACAGCGTGCGCCACGACCGCCGGTCCGCGCGCAATCGCCTCGAGGCAGCCGACCCCGCCGCAACCGCAGGGCGGCCCGTCGGGGTCGGCGACGACATGCCCGATGTGGCCGGCGTTGCCGGTCGTGCCGTCGAGGATGCGGCCGCAGAGGACGACACCGCCACCGACGCCGGTCGAGACGACCACCCCGAGGAAGTGGCGGACGCCTCGTCCCGCGCCGAGCCAGGACTCACCCGCCGCCATCGCCACCGCATCGTTGTGCAGCCGGACCTGAGCCGTCGGGAACAGCTCCCGCACCCGCTCGAGCAACGGGAAATCACGCCAGACCGCGATGTTGATCGGCGAGACCTCGCCGGTGTCGAGCCGCAGCGGGCCACCACACCCGACCCCGACCGCGGCCGGCGGCTCGCCGTCGAGCCGCGAGGTCAGAAGGTCACGTACCGCCGACCAGAGTGCTTCGGAGTCGGCGGCCACCGTGGGCACCTCAGCCCGCGCGTGGACAGAACCGTCCGCATCGACCCAGGCTGCCGCGATCTTCGTGCCCCCGATGTCCAGCGCGAGCGCGCGAGGGCCGATCACGCCGACAGTCTGCTCCATCGGTTTGCCCCAGAGTCGTAACGTGAGGAAATGACGAGCATCCCGCCAGCGAGCGACCTTCCCCGCACCCTCGGCGCACTTCGCGCGTCCGGTCACGTCGCCAAGACGGTCAAGGCCGAGCTACGCGACAACCTGCTCGCGCGAATGCGGGAGGGCGGCGACCGCTTCCCGGGAATCATCGGCTTCGACGAGACCGTCCTGCCGCAGGTGGAGCGGGCGATCCTTGCCGGTCACGACATCGTCCTGCTCGGCGAGCGCGGCCAAGGCAAGACGCGGCTGATCCGGACGCTGGTGCAGCTGCTCGACGAGTGGACGCCGATCGTCCAAGGCTGCGAGATCAACGATCACCCGTACTACCCCGTGTGCGGCCGCTGCCGTCGGCTCAAAGAGGAGCAGGGCGAGGCGCTCCCAGTCGCCTGGAAGCCCCGCGACGAGCGGTACGCCGAGAAGCTGGCCACCCCCGACGTCTCCGTCGGCGACCTGATCGGTGACGTCGACCCGATCAAGGTCGCCGAAGGCCGCGCGTTGGGAGACCCGGAGACGGTGCACTACGGCTTGGTGCCGCGCACCAACCGCGGCATCGTCGCCATCAACGAGCTGCCCGACCTCGCCGAGCGGATCCAGGTGGCGCTGCTCAACGTCTTGGAGGAGCGCGACATCCAGGTCCGCGGCTACGTGCTGCGGCTGCCGCTGGACCTCGTGCTCGTGGCGTCGGCGAACCCGGAGGACTACACGAACCGCGGCCGCATCATCACCCCGCTCAAGGACCGTTTCGGTGCGGAGGTGCGCACCCACTACCCGCTCGACCTCGACGACGAGCTGCGCGTGGTCACCCAGGAGGCCCTGATCGTCTGGGGCGACGACGCGGTGTCCGCGGCGCTGCCCGATCACCTCATCGAGGTGATCGCCCGGTTCACCCGGCACGTGCGGGAGTCGCCCGCGGTCGACCAGCGCTCCGGCGTCTCGGCCCGGTTCGCCGTGTCGGCCGCCGAGACCGTGGCCGCCTCTGCGGTACGCCGCGCCGCGCTGGTCGGCGAGGAGGTTGCGGTTGCGCGGGTCTGCGACCTGCCGGCCATCGTGCCGGCGGTGCAGGGCAAGGTCGAGTTCGAGACGTCCGAGGAGGGCCGCGAGGCCGACATCCTCGAACATTTGCTGCGCCGCGCGACCGCGGACACCTTCCGCAGCCGACTCGGCGGCGTCGACCTCTCTGCGATCGTCGACCTGTTCACCGAGGGCACGACGGTGGAGACGGGTGAGCTGGTCCCGGCCACCGACCTACTCGCCGGCGTCGGGACGGTGCCCGGCCTCGGACGTCTGCTCTCCGCCCTCGGGATCGACGAGGGTGCCGAGACCCCGGGCCTCGCGGCAGCCGGACTGGAGTTCGCCCTCGAAGGCCTCTACCTGCTGCGCCGGCTGTCGAAGGACGAGCTGCCCGACCGCATCGTGTACGGAGCGCGATGAGGAGATCTCGCTACTCCGAGTGGCGTGGCGGGGACGACCCGCTCGCGCCGCCGTACGACCTGTCGGACGCCCTCGACCAGATCGGCGACTCGGTGCTCGACGGGCAGTCACCGGCGGAGGCGTTCCGGTCCATGACCCGTCGTGGGCTGTCCGGCCGGCAGGGCCTCGACGACCTGCTGCGGCAGGTCCGCGAGCGGCAGCGGCGGGCCCGCGAGGCGGGCCGCCTCGACGGCACCCTCGACCGCGTTCGCGAGCTGCTCGACCAAGCGCTCGAGGCGGAACGCAACGCCCTGTTCCCCGACCCGAGTGACGACGCCCGGCTCGCCGAGGCCGAGCTCGACGCCCTGCCGCAGCAGACCGCGCGCGCGGTCCGCGAGCTCAGCGACTACCAGTGGCGCAGCCCCGAGGCGCGCGCCGCGTACGACGAGATCCAGCAGCTGTTGCGAAGCGAGGTGCTCGACAGCCAGTTCCGCGGGATGAAACAGGCGCTGCAGAACGGCGACCCCGAAACGCAGCAGCGCATCAAGGACATGCTGGGCGCGCTCAACGACATGCTCGACGCCGATGCCCGCGGCGAGGACGTGTCGCAGCAGTTCGAGCAGTTCATGCAGAACTATGGCGAGTTCTTCCCCGACAACCCGCGCAACCTCGAAGAGCTCGTCGACTCGCTCGCCCGCCGCGCCGCGGCCGCCCAGCGACTGACGAACTCGCTGTCTGCCGAGCAGCAGGCCGAGCTCGCCGGGCTGATGCAGCAGGCGTTGCAGGACGCGGGACTCGCCGAGCAGATGGGGCGGCTCTCCGACCAGCTGCGGGCCCGGCGCCCCGAGCTCAACTGGACCGGGCGCCAGCGGATGAGTGGCGACACACCGCTCGGGCTGGGCGACGCCACTACCGCCCTGGAGGAGTCGGCCGACCTCGACGAGCTCGCCCAGATGCTCAGCCAGGACTACCCGGGCGCGTCCCTCGACGACGTCGACCCTGAACTGCTTGCCCGAGCCCTGGGACGCAACGCGGTCGATGACCTCGAGGCGCTACGCCGGATCGAGCGCGAGCTTCGGGATCAGGGCTACCTCCAGCGCAGCGACGGCGGGCTCGGGTTGACCCCCAAGGGGATGCGCCGGATCGGTCAGACCGCACTGCGACGCATCTTCAACCGGCTTCACGCCCGCGGTCGCGGCAACCACGACATGCACGACGCCGGTGCGGCCGGTGACCCGACCGGCGCGACGCGCACGTGGGAGTTCGGGGACGAGCAGCCCTTCGACGTGGTCCGAACGGTGCGCAACGCGGTCCTTCGCTCGGGTCCGGGTTCGCCGGTGCGAATCGCGGTCGAGGACTTCGAGGTGGTCGAGACCGAACGGCGATCCGGCGCGGCGGTCGCGCTGCTGATCGACCTGTCGTACTCGATGGCGTTGCGAGGCACCTGGCCCGAAGCGAAGTCGACCGCGCTTGCGCTGCACACACTGATCTCGACGCAGTACCCGCAGGACGCCATCGAGGTCATCGGGTTCTCCCGCTACGCGCGGGTGCTCCGCCCGCAGGACCTTCCCGGGTTGTCGTGGGACATGGTGCAGGGGACCAACCTGCAGCACGCCCTCGTCCTCGCGTCACGTCACATCGCGCGTCACCCCAACGCCGAGCCGGTCGTCATGGTCATCACCGACGGTGAGCCGACCGCCCATCTGCTCGCCGACGGCAGCGCCTGGTTCGACTGGCCGACCCATCCCGAGACGACCGCCGCGACGATGGCCGAGGTCGAGCGCATCACTCGTCGTGGCGCGACGATCAACGTCTTCATGCTCGACGACGAGCCCGGCCTGATCCGGTTCGTGAAGGCCATGGCCGCCCGCAACGGCGGCCGCGTGTTCACGCCGGACGCCAACCGGCTGGGCGACTACGTCATCAGCGACTACCTCAGCGCCCGGCAGGGCCGCCGCGGTGGCCGCGTCGCCTGACGGTCAGTTCGTTAGCTGATGGCGAGGGGCGGCACCGGGCAGCAACCGCTGCCCCGCGAGATCCGGGTGCTCGTCGCGGTGGCGTTCTTCGTCGCGCTCGGTTTCGGCATCGTGGCGCCGGCCCTCCCGGTTTTCGCACGCAACTTCGGGGTCGGCAAAGCGGCGGCCGGTGCGGTGATCAGTGTCTTCGCCGTGATGCGGATCGCGTTCTCGCTACCGGCCGGGAAGCTCGTCGACCGTTACGGCGAGCGCCTCGTCATGGCCACCGGCATCGGCATCGTCGCCGTCAGCAGCGTGCTGGCCGGCATCGCTCAGAACTACGGCGAGCTGATCGCGTTGCGCGGGATCGGCGGGGTCGGGTCGGCGATGTTCTCGATCTCCGCCCTCGGCCTGCTGGTCCGGATGACCGCACCGGCGCAGCGTGGCCGGGCGATGGGTTTCTGGCAGGGCGGCTTCCTGCTCGGCGGGATCACCGGGCCGGTCCTCGGCGGCTTCATCGACGGTGTCTCGATCCGGTTGCCGTTCTTCATCTACGCCGGCACGCTCAGCGCAGCCGGAGCGGTCGGGCTGATCCAGCTGCGGGCGACGCCGCTCGCCGACCGGGCGCACGCGGGCAAGGCGGCCGCCACCAAGCTGACCGACGCGCTGCGCAACCGCGCCTACCGGGCGGCGCTGGCGGCGAACTTCGCCGACTCGTGGGGCGCGATCGGCGTACGGTCCGCGCTGGTGCCACTGTTCGTCGGCGACGTGCTGCACCGCAAGCCCATCTGGACCGGCGTCGGCTTCCTCGTCGTGTCGGCGGTCAACGGCGCCACGCTGATCCCGGCCGGCCGGTTCGCCGACAACGTCGGGCGCAAGCCGCTGCTGGTCGGCGGGTGCATCGGCAGCGGCGTCGGCATCGCGATCCTCGCGGTTGCGCAAGATCTGCCCGGCTACCTGATCGGGCTCGCCGTTCTGGGTTTGGGCTCGGGACTGCTCGACGTCGCCCCCGGGGCGATCGTCGGCGATCTCGTCGAGGGGCGGGCGGGGCCGGTCTTCGCGGCGTACACGATGTCGTCGGACATCGGGACGGTCGTCGGCCCGGTGGCGGCGGGGGCGATCGCCGACATCTCCTACGGGGCGGCGTTCCTCAGCACGTCAGGCATCCTCGGCGTGGCCGCCGTCGTCGCGCTGCTCGCTCCGGAGACGCGCGGCTGGTCAGCCCAGGGCCCGCTGCAGATCGGCGAGCAGATCGGTCACGGCCTCGATCCCGACGCTCAGCCGAACGAGATCAGCGGGGACCTCCAGCGCTGAGCCGGCGACGCTTGCATGGGTCATCCGGGCCGGGTGCTCGATCAGCGACTCGACGCCGCCGAGGGACTCGGCGAGGGTGAACAGCTCAGCCCGGCGACAGACGTCGAGTGCCTGCTGCTCACCGCCCGCGACCCGGAAGGACACCATCCCGCCGAACCGCCGCATCTGGCGACGCGCGACGTCGTCGTTGTCCGGATAGCGGACCTCGACCACGGCGGGATGGCCGCGCAGCATGGCCACGATCTGCTCAGCGTTGTCGCAGTGCCGGTCCATCCGGACCGCGAGCGTCTTGATGCCTCGCAGCACCAGCCACGAGTCGAGCGGGCCGGCGACCGCACCCATGGCGTTCTGGTGGAACGCCACCTGGTCGGCCAGCGAGTCGTCACGGACGATCAACGCGCCGCCGACGACGTCGCTGTGACCCCCGAGGTACTTCGTCGTCGAGTGGACCGCGACGTGGGCGCCGAGTGCGAGCGGCTGCTGCAGGTACGGCGAGGCGAAGGTGTTGTCGACGACGAGCAACGCACCCACGTCGTCGGCGATGGCGGCGAGACCGGCGATGTCGCTGACCCGCAGCATCGGGTTGGTGGGCGTCTCGCACCAGACCACGCGGGTGTTGTCACGGACGGCCGAGCGCACCTGGTCGAGGTCGTGCTGGGGCACCGCGGTGTAGGACAACCCCCAACGCTCGAGCACTTTGGCGAACAGCCGGAACGTGCCGCCGTACGCGTCGTCGGGGATCACCACGTGGTCGCCCGGAGCGCAGACGGTACGCAGCAGGGTGTCCTCGGCGGCGAGTCCGCTGGCGAACGCGAACCCGCGAACCCCGCCCTCGAGCGCGGCCAGACAAGTCTCGAGCGCGGTGCGGGTCGGGTTGGCGCTACGGCTGTACTCGTATCCGCCGCGGGTGCCGCCCACCCCGTCCTGCGCGAACGTCGACGTCAAGTAGACCGGCGGGACCACCGCACCGGTTGCCGGGTCCGGCTCCTGACCCGCGTGGATCGCACGCGTCTCGAACCCGCCCATTTCGGACACGCCACAACGGTAGAGCCAGGCGGGTCCCTAGTGGGAAGCGAGGAAGCCCAGCAGGTCCTGCCGGGTCACGATGCCGACCGGTCGGCCGTCGTCCAGCACGACCGCGGCGTCCGCTCCCTGAAGTGCGGCAACGGCCGCCTCGACGGGCTCGCCCGCTCCGATCAGCGGCAACGCGCTCGACATGTGACGTTCCAGCGGGTCGGCGAGCCGGGCACGGCCGTTGAACAGCGCGTCGAGCAGATCGCGCTCGACGACCGAGCCCATCACCTCGGCGATCATGACGGGCGGCTCCGCACGCACGACGGGCATCTGCGAGACGCCGTACTCGCGAAGGATGTTGATCGCCTCGCGCACCGTCTCGTAGGGGTGGACGTGGACGAACGCGGGGACCTCGCCGGTCTTGCGGGTCAGTACGTCGCGGACCGACTCGGCCTTGCCGCCGGCGGCGAGAAAGCCGTAGTCGGCCATCCAGTCGTCGTTGAAGATCTTCGACAGGTAGCCGCGGCCACCGTCGGGCAGCAACACGACGACGACGGCGTCAGGGTCGGCCTGGGCAGCGACTCGCACCGCAGCCGTGGCCGCCATCCCGCAGGACCCACCCACGAGCAGGCCCTCCTCGCGAGCGAGGCGGCGGGTCATCAGGAAGGAGTCGGCGTCGGACACCGCAATGATCTCGTCGCATACGTCGCGGTCGTAGTTCGCGGGCCAGAAGTCCTCGCCGACGCCTTCGACGAGGTACGGGCGACCGGTGCCACCTGAGTAGACCGAGCCCTGCGGATCGGCGCCGATCACCCGCACGGCGCCGCCCGAAACCTCCTTCAGGTAGCGGCCGGTCCCGGAGATCGTGCCGCCGGTCCCGACTCCGGCGACGAAGTGGGTCACCTTTCCATCGGTCTGTTCCCAGATCTCCGGCCCGGTGGTCTCGTAGTGCGACTGCGGGTTGGCCGGGTTGGAGTACTGGTCGGGTTTCCAGCCGCCGGGCCGTTCCCGCGCCAGACGATCCGAGACGCTGTAGTAGGAGTCAGGGTGCTCCGGCGGTACGGCGGTCGGGCACACCACCACCTCCGCGCCGTACGCCCGCAGGACGTTGATCTTGTCGGCGGACACCTTGTCCGGGCAGACGAACACGCAGCTGTAGCCACGCTGCTGCGCGACGATCGCGAGCCCGATGCCCGTGTTGCCGCTGGTCGGCTCCACGATCGTGCCGCCGGGCGGCAGCGCCCCGGATGCCTCCGCAGCGTCGATCATGCGCGTCGCGATGCGGTCCTTCACCGAACCGCCCGGGTTGAGGTACTCGACCTTCGCGGCCACCGTCGCCGCGGCGCCGTCGGTCACCCGGTTGAGGCGGACCAGCGGCGTCCGCCCGATGAGGTCCACCACCGAGCCGAAGACGTCCACGGCCGCCTCTCCTCACCCGCCGATCAGCGATGCCGGCTTCGCCGACGCCCTTGCATGGAACGTACTCTTGGGAATCTCTGTTCGGCACCGAAGCCGATCCGCGAAGGAGCAGTCATGCCCGAGGCCGTCATCGTCGCCACCGCACGCTCACCGATCGGTCGCGCGTTCAAAGGATCGCTGGTCGACTTCCGGCCCTACGACCTCGCCACGACGATCGTGCAGGCAGCGCTGGACAAGGTGCCCGCGCTCGACCCGCACACCATCGACGACCTGATCGTCGGCTGCGGGCTGCCCGGCGGCGAGCAGGGCTTCAACATCGGTCGCGTGATCGCGGTGAAGCTCGGCCTGGACGACGTGCCGGGTACGACGATCACCCGCTACTGCTCGTCGAGCCTGCAGTCCACGCGCATGGCCTTCCACGCGATCAAGGCGGGTGAGGGCGACGTGTTCGTCAGCGCCGGCGTCGAGATGGTGAGCCGATTCGGCAAGGGCAACAGCGACTCCCTGCCGGACACCCAGGACCCGTCCTTCGCCGACGCGCAGGCGCGATCGGCGAAGATGGGCGAGGGCAACTTCACCTGGTCGGACCCGCGCGAGGACGGCAAGCTCCCGGACGTCTACATCGCGATGGGCCAGACGGCTGAGAACGTCGCGCAACTGAAAGGCATCAGCCGCCAGGAGCAGGATGAGTTCGGCGTACGGTCGCAGAACCTCGCCGAAAAGGCAATCGCGAACGGGTTCTTCGAGCGTGAGATCACCCCGGTGACGACCCCCGGTGGTGTCGAGGTGAGCAAGGACGACGGTCCCCGCGCCGGAGTGACGATCGAGGGCGTCTCCGCGCTCAACCCGGTGTTTCGTCCGGACGGCACCGTCACCGCCGCGAACTGCTGCCCGCTCAACGACGGCGCAGCGGCGGTCGTGATCATGAGCGACACCAAGGCGAAGGAACTCGGCCTGACGCCGCTTGCGCGCATCGTGGCGACCGGCGTGTCGGGCCTGAGCCCCGAGATCATGGGCCTCGGCCCGATCGAGGCGACCAAGCGTGCCCTCGCTCACGCCGGCAAGTCGATCGACGACATCGACCTCGTCGAGATCAACGAGGCGTTCGCGGCACAGGTCATCCCGTCGGCACGTGAGATCGGCATCGACCCGTTCGGTGACAAGCTCAACGTCAACGGCGGTGCGATCGCGGTCGGTCACCCCTTCGGCATGACGGGCGCCCGCATCACGACGACGTTGCTCAACGGGCTGCAGACTCACGACAAGACGTTCGGTCTCGAAACGATGTGCGTTGGCGGGGGCCAGGGCATGGCGATGGTGATCGAGCGTCTGAGCTAGGCGCACACAAAGGGGGAAACAAGTGCCCGCGGATCGGCGGGAAGCACACGAAAGCGGGATCCTCGAGACCTTCGGTCTCACCAGCGACGCCGAATGGTTGTGGTTCGCCCTCCTCGCTGATCCACGCGTCGATGTCATGTCGGCGGCACGTGCACATGGATTGAGCGCCGGGGCAACCCACGCTGCCGTCAACGAGCTGAGGGCGGCGAGCCTCGTCCGCGGCAGCTCGAACCATGAGCTCACCGCGTACGAGCCGAGCCTCGCGGTTGAGACCCTGATCGCTCGAACCGAACGGGAGCTTGCAGGCAGGCACGAGCAGCTGCGGTCGATTCGGTCCAAGCTGCCTGCGCTGTCGGAGTCGTATGCCCTCGCGCGGGCAGTGGACCACAACACCGCCGCCATTGAGGTAGTTGTGTCGCTCGAGGAGATCCGCGAACGAATCTCGCTGGCAAGCGAACAGACCAAGCAAGAACATCGTCACCTGATGCGGGATGCCAAGGCAGCGAGCATTCGAGCGGCCGCCCCGGTCGACGCGGAGTCACTTGCCCGAGGCGTCCACCAGCGTTCGATCATCGGCACGAGCGATCTCGCAGAGCCTGACGTGTATGAGGCGCTGAGGGAACTCCACGAACTCGGCGAGGAGATCAGATCACTGCCTTACGTGCCAACTCAGATGATGGTTATGGACCGGGACCTAGCCGTCGTACCCCGCGCGCCGGTCGATTCTTCGCTTGGCGCGATCTTCGTCAGAGAACGCACCATCGTCGATTTGCTCGTGTACATGTTTGATCATCTTTGGTCGATCGCGCTGCCCGTGTTCGGGAGCGTTGAGGGGCTCGGTGCTCCCAGCGGACGTGTCGCTCGGGTACTCGAGCTGATGGCCGCCGGCGTTAAGGACGAACGCATCGCACGGACGTTGGAAGTCGGCTCACGAACCGTACGGCGCGACATCGCCGAGCTCAAGGAGCGCCTCAGCGTGGCATCCCGGACCGAGGTGGTCGCGGCCGCGGTACGGCAGGGCTGGTTGTAGCTCACCGGGTCGCGGCGAGCGCCCGATCGATCCCGGCCCGCAGCTGTGCCAGAAGATCGTCCTGGGGCGAGTGTGCGAGGCCATCGAGACATTCGCGTCCGATCACGGCGATGGCGTCGGCGAGGACGTGCGAGTCGACCTGTGGGACGGGAAGGCGTCGACCCTGCTGGGACTCACACACGCTCACCATCGTCTGCAGCAACGACTCAGCGGCGTCGCGGCGGGTTCGCCAGGCCAGCGGCGAGAGGCGGCTGAGCCGCGCAACGAGACGCTCGAGCTCGTCTCCGGTGGCCGCGAACGTGCTCTCGACGTCGTCGCTGGGCGCCACGGGCACGACCGTAACCCCTGGCCGCCAGATCCCCTCTTGTTCTCCGGCGATCGTTGGGGGACGCTAGGACAACGGTCGGTCGAATCCGTCAGGAGGCGCTCATGTCGATGCCCCAGTCCGAGGACACTCACCAGTCGTTGCTGGCGAGGATTCCCGATTCGACGGGGCGCGACCTGAGCAGTTGGTTCGGTTGTCTGGACGCCGGACCCGCCCTGCTCAGATTCGATGAACGGGTGACCTGGCTGCGGGATGAGCACGACCTGCCGCACGGCTACGCCCGCGCGATCGTGCACGAGCACGACAAGCGCCGCGCGGCCACCCGCTCCGAGTAGTGGACGTCGACGAGGCGCTCGCGTTCATCCGCAGCAACCATCACGCCGTCCTCGCGACGCTTCGCGGCGATGGCGCGCCACAGCTGACGCCGGTCACGGCAGGCGTGGACGACAGCGGGAACGTGCTGGTGTCCAGCCGAGAACCGGCCGCGAAGGTCCGCAACCTGCGGCGCGACCCACGCGCCTGGCTGACCGTCTTCACCGACCGCTTCTTCGGTGACTTCGTCCAGGTCGAAGGCGACGTCACCATCGTGTCGCTGCCGGAGGCGATGGAGGGCCTCGTCGACTACTACCGGTCGATCTCCGGCGAGCATCCGGACTGGGACGACTACCGGGCCGCGATGGAGCGGGATCAGCGGGTCCTGATTCACATCCGGGTGACCCGAGCAGGTCCGAGCTACTCGGGCTAGGCGTAGACCAGGCGAGTGATCCACTCGGCCACGAGCGCCGGCTTCGACTCGCCTTCGATCTCCACCGTCATCGTCCGGATGGTGTGAAGGGTGTTCGGGTCTTTCAGCTCGACACCCGACAGGACGCTCGTGCAGCGGATTCGCGAGTTGACCTTGACCGCCTGGATGAAGCGGATCTTCTCGAACCCGTAGTTGACGCCCATGACGAGACCGTCGAAGCGTTCCATCGGCTGCTTGATCGTCTCGGTGAGCTTGACCAGCAACGACAGCGTCAAGAACCCGTGAGCGATCGTGACGCCCCACGGCGACATCGCCGCCGCCTTCTCCGGGTCGACGTGGATGAACTGATGGTCCTCCGTGACGTCGGCGAACTCGTTGATCCGCTCCTGGGTGATCTCGAGCCAGTCGCTGGTGCCCTCGGTCTCTCCCACCGCGGCGTTCAACTTCTCGTAGGCCGCCTCAGCCTTGGTCATCCATCCCTCGTCTCATGTGTGCCGCCGGAGCCGCTTCGTCGTGCCCCCGGTCGGACTCGAACCGACAACGACCAGATTTTAAGTCCGGCGCCTCTGACCTGTTGGGCTACGGGGGCACCGCAGACGCTACTTGGCGGCGCCGCGGGCCGCTTCCCGCTGGAAGTCGCGACGGGGGTCCGCAAACGTGCCCAAGGAGACGATCTCGCGTCGGAAGAACAGCGCAAGGGTCCAGTCGAGCACCACTCGGAACTTGCGGTTCAAAGTCGGCACTCGCAGGAGGTGATAGGTCCGGTGCATCCACCACGCCGGCAGGCCCCGCAGCTTGATGCCGTACACCTCCGCCACTCCGCGATGCAGACCCAGGCTTGCGACCGACCCCGCATATGCGTGGCGATACTGGCGCGGCTGCTTGCCCCGCAGGACAGCGACGATGTTGTCGCCGAGTTGCTTCGCCTGCCGTACGGCGTGCTGCGCGGTCGGGCCGCACAGCGCGTCAGGCGAGTCCTTGGTCACATCCGGCACTGCGGCGCAGTCGCCCGCAGCCCAGGCGTCGGGGGTGTCCACGACACGGAGGTCGGCGCGACAACGCACCCGCTTGGCGTCGTCCAGCGGCAGGTCGCTCGATTCGAGGAGCGGGTTCGGCCGGACACCGGCGGTCCAGACGATCGTGTCCGCGTCGAACTCCGACCCGTCGGAGAGCACCACATGACCGTTCTCGAGCGATTCGACCTTGGTGTCCAGCCGGACTTTGATGCCCTGTTTCTCGAGCTGTCGGACGGTGTACTCGGCCATGTCCAGACTCACTTCGGGCAGGATGCGCCCGGTTGCTTCGACCATCGTCCAGTGCATGTCGTCCGGCGACAGCGACGGGTAGGACCGGATCGCGTCTCGCGCCATGTCTTCGAGCTCGGCGATCGCCTCGACACCGGCGTAGCCCCCACCTACGAAGACGAAGTTCAACGCGCGCTTGCGGATCGCGGCGTCATCGGTCGCGGCGGCGAGATCGAGTCGGGACAGCACCCGGTTGCGCAGGTAGATCGCCTCCGCCGCCGTGCGGAAGGCAATCCCGGTCTCGGCCAAACCAGGAATCGGCAACGTCCTCGCCACCGATCCGAGTGCGACGACCAGGACGTCGTAGCCGACCTCGCGTTCTTCTCCGGCATCGGGTCGGAAGCACACCCGCCGCGCCCCATGGTCGATCGAGGTGACGGTCCCGACCAGCACCTCGCACTTGTTCAACACTCGGCGCAACGGCACCACCATGTGTCGCGGCTCGAGGTTGCCTGCTGCCGCTTCCGGCAGAAAGGGCTGGTAGGTCATGTAGGAGTTCACGTCGATCACGGTGACCTTCGCTTCGTCCCGACCGAGCCGCCGCTGGAGTCGCAGCGCGGTGTACATGCCGACGTAGCCGCCGCCGACGATCACGATCCGAGTCTGTGTGGACACCGTTGGTACCTACCCGTGCCTGTGGATGAGATGCGACGCGATCAGTGTGACTCTGCGCACGATGGCAGTCCGCAACCTCAGGGGGCCAACCATGCGCCACACCGAGCCCGACCAACGAGTGACCTTCCGCGCGGTCCTGGCCAACCGCGAGTTCAGAGCGCTCTACCTCGCGCAAACGCTCAGCGTGACCGGCGACCAGCTGGCTCGGATCGCCGTCGGGGTGATGATCTTCGATCGAACGGGCTCTTCCGCCCTCACCGGCGTGAGCTATGCAATCAGCTATCTGCCCTGGCTGATCGGAGGTCCGACCCTCTCGGTGCTCGCCGATCGCCACTCGCGTCGAAGCGTGATGATCGCCTGTGACGCGATCCGCACAGCGTTGGTTGTGAGCCTGACGCTGGGTGTCATGACCACACCCGTGGTCCTTTGCTCCGTGTGCCTAGTTGCACTCGCGGAACCACCCTTCGCCTCGGCTCGAGCAGCGTTGATACCCGATGTCGTCGGTGAGGGTCGGAGTTTCGCGGCTGCCTCCACCCTCGGGAACGCAACCAGCCAACTCGCCGTTGTGGTGGGCTTCGCCGGCGGCGGCGCAATCACCGAAGCGTTCGGGGTCGACTTCACCCTCGCGATTGATGCCGCGACCTTCGCGCTGTCCGGTGCCGTCTCGTCGATCGTTGTCACGCATCGTCCGCCAGCCCGCGGCTCGCACCGGTCGTGGCGCGAGGACATGAGGGAAGGCGCGGCCGTCGTATTCGGCACTCGGTCCCTTCGATGGCTCGTGACCACGTCCTGGTTGGTCGTCGGGGCGGCGATCATGACCGAGGCGGCGGCGGTCCCGTACGCCAAGGACCACGGGGGCGGGGCGTTAGCCGCTGGCTTCCTCACCGCAGCGTTGCCCTTCGGTATGACGCTCGGAGCTCTCGCTTTGGGTCGACTGACCAACGACGCCCTCGAGCCGATCTTGCCCGCGCTCGCGCTGCTGTCGCCCGCAGCTCTGTCACTCACAGCGCTCGGGCCATCACCTGTCGGTGCCGGGATCATCTGGCTGGTCGCAGGCATCTTGAGCGCGATGACAGTTGCGGCCAACCGCATCTTCGTCTCGACCGTTGGCTCAGAAGTACGAGGTCGAGCATTCGGCATCGCCAGCGCCGGCATCTCAACTGCGCAAGGCCTGGGCAGCCTCATGGTCGGCCTGCTTTGCCGGCCGCTTGGCCCAAGTGGGGCGATAGGCGCGCTCTCGCTGGCCACCTTCGCCGGCGTCGCCACGCTGACCGCGGGCGGGCGGTCAGCTGAGACGGTCTCTGCGTACGCCGCATCCGGTACATGCAACTAGGCGCAGAAGGGGACCTTCTGCGCCTAGCCGATCGCAACGCCACTCAGCCCCAAGCCACAGTTGCCTGCATCGTGATCACCTCCGTACCCCGGGTGGATTCGGTCCACGGCAGTCTCGGCGACCGTCACTGTGTGACGCGACCAGCAGTTCGCAACCTGTGGATATCTAGGACGGCTCGGCGAGCTCGGCCTTCACGCGGGAGAACACGGCGTCGAGCATCGGCTCGGTGAGCCGGCCGGTGAACGTGTTCTGCTGACTCGGATGGAACGAGCCGACGACGAGCAGGCCGTCCTTGGCCCGCGCCTCGACCTGATGGCCGAACTTCGGTCGCGGACGTGGCATCTCGTGACCGACGGCGCCGAGCACCGGCCACAACGCCGCCCAGGCGAAGCCGCCGAGCGCGACCACTACCCGCAGCGTGTCCTTCAGCAGCGCCAACTCGCGTTCCATCCACGGCCGGCACGTGTCGCGCTCGCTCGGCGTCGGCGCGTTCGCCGGAGGGGCGCAGCGGACCGCCGCGATCATGCGCGAGTCGATCAGCTCCTGCCCATCGGAAGCACTCACCGATATCGGCAGCCGAGCCAGACCCGCCCGATGCAGCGCCGCGAACAGCCAGTCACCGCTGCGGTCGCCGGTGAAGACGCGCCCGGTCCGGTTGCCACCGTGCGCCGCCGGGGCCAACCCGACGATGGCGACGCGCGCATCCGAGGGACCGAATCCGGTCACCGGTCGACCCCAGTATCGCTGGCCGGCGTACGACGCACGGCCGGTACGAGCGACCTCTTCGCGCCAGTCGACCAGCCGAGGGCATGCCCGGCAGACGCTGACCATCGCCGTGAGCTCATCGATGCCCGACGCCGTGGCGGCGAGGCACGTCACGTCATCGGCCGCGCCCGCGACGGGAGTGTGCGGCGTCGCCAGATCGCCGGGCCAGCCGCTGCCGGGCGCGACGACCATCAGCCGCCGACCGCGCTGAACGCGATCCCGTCGAGGATGTCGTGCTCACTGGCGACGACCGACGTGAAGCCACACCGGTCGAGGATCGAGTCGAGGATCAGCGCTCCACCGCCGATGACGTCGACCCGGCCCGGATGCATGACCGGCAGCGCGGCGCGCGACGCGCGGGTCGCAACGAGCATGTCCTCGGTGACGCGGTGGACGTCGGCCGCCCCGACCCGAGCGTGATGGATGCGCTGCGGGTCGTAGATGGGCAGGTCGAGGGCGAGCGCGACCACGGTCGTCACTGAGCCGGCCAGCCCGATCAACGTGCGAGCGCACTGCGCGTCCACCGCGGCGGCCGCGTCGTCGACCGCCGCGGCAATGTCGCTTCGGGCGGCCTCGATCTGGGCCGCAGTCGGCGGATCGTCCGCGAGGTGACGCTCGGTCATCCTGACGCATCCGATGTCCACCGACTTGGCCGCCAACGGCCCCGACTCGTCGCCGACCACAAACTCCGTCGAGCCACCGCCGATATCGACGACGAGGTACGGCGAAGGCCATGCGGTCGAGCCCGTCAGCTCACGCGTCGCGCCGGCGAAGGACAGCGCTGCCTCCTCGTCGCCGCTGATCACCTCAGGTTCGATACCGAGCCGGGCCACCACCCCGTCGACGAACAGCTGCCGGTTCGCGGCGTCGCGGGTCGCGCTCGTCGCGACCATCCGCAGCTGCGCGACGTCGAGGTCGGCGATGACCCTCGCGTACTCGTCGAGCACCGCAAACGTGCGAGCCAACGCGTCGTCGGCAAACCGTCCGGTCCGGTCGACTCCCGCGCCGAGCCGCACCACCTCCATGCGGCGTACGACGTCGCGGAGCCGATCACCGTCGACGTCAGCAACCAGCAGGCGCAACGAGTTGGTCCCGCAGTCCAGCGCGGCGACCCGGGTCACGGCTGCTCGGTCGCCACGTCGACGCACGGCCCGTCTCCCGACCAGTCGTCGATCAGGGTGAGCGCCTCGTCACCGAACGGGTTCACGCCGGGCCCGGCGGCCAACGAGTGGGCGACGAGCACGTGGAGGCACTTGACCCGCGTCGGCATCCCACCGGCGGTCACCGACGTGCCCAACGGCTCGATCTCGTCGCGGCGGGCGAGATAGGCGTCGTGGGCCGCCTGGTAACGCGCTGCGAGGTCAGGGTCGCCCGCAAGCCGGTCGGTCATCTCCTTCATCAGCCCCGACGCTTCGAGGCGCCCGACCGCCGAGCGGATCCGCGGGCAGGTCAGGTAGTACAGCGTCGGGAACGGCGTACCGTCGTCGAGTCGCGGTGAGGTCTCCACCACGTCCGGCAGCCCGCAGCCGCATCGATGCGCCACGGCACGGGTCGCGCGAGGCGGCCGGTGGAGCTGCGCTGCTACCGCCGCCAGATCGTCAGGAGCTACCACTTGCCGACGAGCCACCGGCGGTCTGCATCGACTTCCACAACTCGCTGTACCACGGCCCGCCCGACGCCGGCGGCGCGGCGGGATGCGCGATCGCCTGGGCCAGCGCCTTCGATGCGTGGGACTTGTGAGGTGCGATGACCACAGTTGTGGACTGCCCCGGCATCACGTAGTGCAGTCGCCGCTGCGCCTGCTGCTCGACGTACGACGGGTCGTTCCAGAGCTGGTCCTTCGTGGTCAACTGCGCCACCTTGGACTGCGCGGCCGCGATCTGGCGGTTGAGCGAGGTGATGTCGCCGCGCTGGCTCAGCCAGATCTTGAACGGCAGCGCGATCGCGACGATGACGAACGCGAGGGTCAGCGCCAGCACCGCGGACCGCCCGGTCAGCGTCGTACGCCGTGCCGTTGCCCGAGTCATCCCGACGCCCGCCGTGACCTCGGAAACGCCTGGTGTCCGGCGTAGCGTGCCGCGTCGTCCAGGATCGACTCGATCCGCAGCAGCTGGTTGTACTTCGCCACCCGCTCGCTTCGCGCCGGTGCGCCGGTCTTGATCTGGCCGCAGTTCGTCGCGACGGCAAGGTCGGCGATGGTGGTGTCCTCGGTCTCGCCGGAGCGATGGCTCATCATGCAGCGGTAGCCGCTGCGGTGGGCGAGGTCCACCGCGTCGAGCGTCTCCGACAAGGTGCCGATCTGGTTCACCTTCACCAACAGCGCGTTCGCGGCGCCTTCGGCAACGCCGCGGCGGAGGCGTTCGGGGTTGGTGACGAACAAATCGTCGCCGACGAGCTGGACGCGATCGCCCACCGCCGCCGTCAGCTCGACCCAACCGGCCCAGTCGTCTTCAGCCAGCGGGTCCTCGATCGAGACGATCGGGTAGGAGCCGAGCAGCTCCTCGTAGTAGGCCGCCATCTCCTGGGCGCTGCGGGATCCGCCTTCGAACCGGTAGCCGCCGTCGGCGAAGAACTCGGTCGCTGCGACGTCGAGCGCGATCGCCACGTCCTCGCCCGGGGCGAAGCCGGCCTTCCCGATCGCCTCGATGATCAGGTCGATCGCCTCACGGTTGGACGGCAGGTCCGGGGCGAAGCCGCCCTCGTCGCCCAGCCCGGTGGACAGGCCGCGGCCCTTCAACACTGCCTTCAGCGCGTGGTAGACCTCCGCGCCCCAGCGAAGCGCATCCGCGAACGTGGCGGCGCCGACCGGCGCGATCATGAACTCCTGGACGTCGACGTTCGTGTCGGCGTGGGCCCCGCCGTTGAGAATGTTCATCATGGGGACCGGCAGCAGGTGGGCGTGGGATCCGCCGACGTAGCGGAACAGCGGCAGCTCGGCCGACTCCGCCGCGGCTCGCGCCACGGCCAGTGACACGCCGAGGATCGCGTTGGCGCCGAGCCGGCTCTTGTCCGGCGTGGCGTCCAGGTCGAGCAGCGCCTGATCGAGCAGCCGCTGCTCGCTCGCCTCGAAGCCGATCACCTCGGGACCGATCTCGTCCATGACCGCCGCGACGGCCTGCTGCACACCTTTCCCGCCGTAGCGGTCGCCGCCGTCGCGCCGCTCGACCGCCTCGAAGGCACCTGTCGAGGCACCGCTGGGCACCGCCGCGCGGCCGATCACGTCGTCGTCGAGCAGCACCTCGACCTCGACGGTCGGGTTGCCCCGCGAATCGAGAATCTCGCGGGCGACGACGCCTTCGATGGCGGGCACTCAGCATCTCCTTCAGGTGAACACCGGTCGGTCGAGCCTAACGCCGCGGTGGCGCCGAACCCGGTAGCGAGGAGGGTCAGGACTCGACGGTGAGCGCCGCGTCGCGAAAGGACCGTGCTCGCTGCCGCAGGCACGCTTCCGGATCCAGCTCGCTCGCGCGCATCGCCGACACCGCGCGCCACAACAGCTCCGCCGCGGACTCAGCCGTCGGGTCATCCGCGAAGCTCTGCGCCGCTTCGACCACCGCCGAGCCGGCGACGGGCTGGTCACCGACCTTGCGTTGCAGCTTCGCCGCGAGCGTCAGCGCCGGCAACGCGAGCGGGACGCTCGCCACCGGCGACGTCCCGCCGCGCTCGGTCGCCTTGATCTGCTCCCAGTTGCGATTGACCTCGTCGGCGCCGGCCACCTCGACGTCGCCGAACACATGCGGGTGGCGTCGGGTGAGCTTGGCCACCAAACCGGCCGCGACGTCGTCGATCGACCAGCGCTGCCCGACGGGCAGCTCCTCGGCGAGGCGGGCGTGGAAGAGCACCTGCAACAGAACGTCTCCGAGCTCGTCACGGAGATGGGCGAGGTCGCCGTCCTCGATCGCCTGCAGCGCCTCGTACGCCTCCTCGATCAGGTACGGCGCGAGACTGGCGTGCGTCTGCTCCGCATCCCAAGGACACCCGCCCGGCGAGCGCAGCCGGTCCATGACCGACACCGCCTCGAGCAGAGCACGACCGGCTGGCGGGTCAGTGTCGGACCGCCGCACTGTGACTCAGCCTGCGGAGCTGATCGCGCTCTTGCGGGCGACCACCGTCTGCGACGACGCGTCCCACTTGCCGTAGCGGGGACTCACGTTGACCCCGAGCTTGCGGCCCTCGGCGGCCAGCGCCTGCTGGAGCAGGGTGGTCGCCTGCGCGGAGTACAGCGACTCCTTCAGCTGCGCAGTGGCCTGCGACAGCGGGATCAGGTTGCGGCTGTTCACCCGTACGACGGAGTAGACGCCGTTCGCGTGAGCGATCCCGACGCTGCCCGGCACCGCGTGGGCAACACCGCCGAGCAGCGAGATGATCTCCGAACGCGGTACCTGACCGACCTCGCCGCCGTTGGAGGCGGTCGTGGTGTCGAGCGAGTACTTCTGCGCCAGGCTTTCGAAGCTGGCCGGGTCTCGACGCACCTTCGCCAGGATCCGCTGCGCAAGACGCTGCTTTGACACGGCGATCTGGGACACGTCGAGGGTGTCGAACTGGTCGATGTCCTTCTTGTACTCGGCCTCGAGCTGCTCGGGTGTGGCCGGCAGCGTCGCGACGAGTGCATCGCTGAGCTGCTGCTGGAGCACGGTCAACCGGATGAGCTCCGGGAGCTGCGCGGGCGCGACGCCGACGCTTTCGGCCGCCTGCTCCTGCAACGCCGACATGCTGCCGGCCTGCTGCACGAACTGCGCCGTCTGGTCGCTGATCTCCTTGTCGGTCACCGTCACGCCGTGCGCCGCCGCAGTCGCGCTGATCAGCTTGTCGCTGATCAGCCGGCTCAGCGTCAACCGGACGAAGCCCGCTTTGCTGCCCCCAAGTGCAGCGCTGAACTGCGAGCCCGGCGCCAGCGCGGAGGAGATCTGCGGATCCTTGAGGGCGGTGTCGACCTCGCCCTGCAGGGTCGCGATGGAGATCCGGCTGCCGCCGATGACGGCGGCCGCGTCCGGGCTGGTGTCGCAGCCGGCGAGCACCGGGACGGCGACAGTGGCGAGCGCCGCGACGGCGACCCGGCGTACGCCGCGCAGGCCTAGCTTCATGACACGCGAGGCTATCGGAGCCACCCCGGCGCCGACGCGGTCAGGTGGCCGGCACCGTCTGGAGATCGGCCACCACGACCTGCAGGACCTCTCGGCACCAGTCCAGCAGCGCCCGGTCACGCAACGGCTGCCCCGCGATTCTGGCCGTGGTCGGAGCGGTGACCAGCACCGTCTTGGTGGCCGCTTTGACGACCGACCCGGGATGCAACCGGGCCAGCCGCAGGGCCTGGGACTCCCGCAGCTCGAGCGGGGTGAACCTGACGTACTTGCCCTGCGCGGCGACCTCGGCGACACCGAAAGACCGGGCGAACGCGCGGAAGGAGGCGACCGCGAGCAGGTTCTCCACCGGAGCGGGGGGCTCGCCGTACCGGTCGCGCAGCTCCTGGCGGACCTCCGCGATGTCGGCGTCGGTGTACGCCGAGGCGAGCCGGCGGTAGGCCTCCAGCCGCAGCCGCTCCCCGGGCACGTAGTCGTGCGGCAGGTGGGCGTCGATCGGCAGCTCCACCTTGACCTCGAGCTGCTCCTCCGCGGGGCCCCCCTTGAACTCCGCGACCGCCTCCCCGACGAGGCGCACATAGAGGTCGAAGCCGACCGCGGCGATGTGCCCTGACTGCTCGCCGCCGAGCAGATTGCCCGCACCTCGGATCTCGAGGTCCTTCATGGCGACGTGCATGCCGGCTCCGAGGTCGGAATGCTGCGCGATCGTCGCGAGCCGGTCGTGCGCCTCCTCGGTCAACGGCTTGTCCGGTGGATACAGGAAGTAGGCGTACGCCCGCTCGCGCGCCCGACCGACCCGGCCACGCAGCTGATGCAGCTGCGAGAGCCCGAGCAGATCGCCGCGCTCGACGATCAGGGTGTTGGCGTTGGACACGTCGAGGCCGTTCTCCACGATCGTCGTACAGACCAGCACGTCGTACTCGCGCGCCCAGAAACCCACCATGATCCGCTCGAGCTCGTGCTCGCTCATCTGCCCGTGGGCGGTGGCGATCCTGGCCTCCGGGACGAGCTGCCCGAGCCGGGCGGCAGCGCGGTCGATCGACTCGACGCGGTTGTGGATGTAGAACGCCTGGCCTTCGCGCAGCAGCTCCCGCCGGATCGCCGCCGCGATCTGCCGCTCGTCGTAGGCACCGACGAAGGTGAGCACCGGATGGCGCTCCTCGGGCGGTGTCTGGATGACGCTCATCTCACGAATGCCGGTGATCGACATCTCCAGGGTCCGCGGGATCGGCGTCGCCGACATCGTGAGGACGTCGACCGAGGTACGCAGCTGCTTCAGGAACTCCTTGTGCTCGACGCCGAAGCGCTGCTCCTCGTCGACCACGACCAGGCCGAGATCTTTGATCTTCGTCGACGGCTGCAGAAGTCGATGGGTGCCGATCACGACGTCGATGGAGCCGTCGGCGAGGCCCGCGAGGACTTCGTCGCGCTCCTTTTCGGTCTGGAACCTCGACAGTGCGCGGACCGTCACCGGGAACGCGGCGAACCGCTCGGAGAAGGTCGCGTAGTGCTGCTGCGCGAGCAGCGTGGTCGGGACGAGTACGGCGACCTGCTTGCCGTCCATCACCGCCTTGAACGCAGCGCGGACCGCGATCTCGGTCTTGCCGTAACCGACGTCGCCGCAGATCACCCGGTCCATCGGGTGCGGCGCCTGCATGTCCGCTTTCACGTCGTCGATTGCGCCGAGCTGATCCGGGGTCTCCACGTAGGCGAACGCGTCCTCGAGCTCACGCTGCCACGGCGTGTCCGGGCCGAAGGCGTGACCGGGCGTCGCCATGCGGGCCGCGTAGAGCCGGATCAGCTCCGCAGCGATCTCGCGCACCGCTTTGCGGGCCCGCCCCTTGCGCTTGGCCCAGTCACCACCGCCGAGCTTGTCCAGGCTCGGCGACTCGCCGCCGACGTACCTCGTCACCTGGTCGAGCGCGTCGGTCGGGACGTAGAGCCGATCGCCCGGCTGACCCCGCTTGCTCGGCGCGTACTCGATGACGAGGTACTCGCGGGTGGCGCCGGCGACGGTGCGTTGCACCAGGTCGATGTAGCGGCCGACGCCGTGCTGTTCGTGGACGACCGCGTCACCGGGCTTGAGGGTCAGCGGGTCGATCGTGCCGCGGCGTTTGCTCGGCATCCGCGCGCCGTCACGCGACGAACCGCGCACCCCGCTGAGGTCGCTCTCGGTGAGGACCGCGAGCCGCAGCGCGGGCGAGACGAACCCGGTCTCCAGGCACCCGGTGGTCACGTGCACCACCGCGGGAGCGAGGTCGGGATCGAGCGCGTCGTCGGTGCGGGCAGCGACACCCTCATCGCGCAACACCTCGACCAGCCGCTGCCCGGACCCGTGGCCTTCGGTGACGACGCTGACCCGCCAGCTGTCGCTCACCCACGCGCGCAGGTCGTCGACGGCCCGCTTGATGTCGCCTCGGTAGAGCTCCGGAGGTTGCAGGCTCGACGTCACCGAGTCGTCATCGAGCTCCTCGTCGGTCACGAACGGGCTCACCGACAACCAGGGCAAGCCGAGCTCTGCGGCACGGGCGCGGATCTCGCCCACCGACCGGTACGCCGCCGCGCCCAGGTCGATCGGGGTACCGCCGCCGTCGGCAGCGACGGCCCACGACGCCTCCAGGAACTCCTGGCTGGTGCGGACGAGGTCACTTGCCCGCGACCTCACGCGCTCCGGGTCGCAGACCACGATCCGGCTCCGCGCGGGAAGCAGGTCGAGCAACAGGACGAGGTCGTCGACCAGGACCGGCGCGAGGGACTCCATGCCTTCGACCGCGATGCCGTCAGCGAGCTTGTCCAGGATGTCGGCGAGCTCGGGGCGTTGCGCGGCGAGCGCGCGAGCGCGGGCGCGCACCTCGTCGGTGAGCAGCAGCTCCCGACACGGCGGAGCCCACAACCCGTGGGCGGCGAGCTCGAGGGAGCGCTGGTCGGCCACCGCGAAGGTGCGGATCTCCTCGACCTCGTCACCGAAGAACTCGACGCGGACCGGGTGGTCCTCCGTCGGCGGGAACACGTCGAGGATGCCCCCGCGTACGGCGAACTCCCCGCGGCGCTCGACCATGTCGACCCGGGTGTAGGCGATCGCGACCAGGGACTCCACGAGCGCGTCGAAGTCGGCGACGTCCCCCGGCTGCAACGCGACGGGGACCAGATCGCCGAGCCCGGGCACCAGCGGCTGGAGCACGCTGCGGATCGGCGCCACGACGACGGACACCGGTCCGGTGGTGGCATCGTCGCCGGGGTGAGCGAGCCGGCGCAGCACCGCCAGCCGGCGCCCGACGGTGTCCGCCCGCGGCGACAGGCGCTCGTGGGGCAGCGTCTCCCACGCCGGGAACTCGACGATCCCGTCCGGGGGCAGGATGGACCGCAGCGCCTCAGCGAGATCGCTGCACTCGCGCTCGGTCGCGGTGACGGCAAGGACCGGGCGATCCGGGGCGACGAGCGCCGCAACGGCGAACGGGCGTACTCCGGGCGGACCGCTGAGGTCCACAGCGGCGCCCGCCGGACCCGCCAGCTGCTCGAGCGCCGGATCGGCGCGAAGCGCCGAGAGCAGCGGGGAAAGTGACATGACCCGCCCAGGCTATGGGCGGGCGGTGACCGCCTGCCGGCTGCCTACAGCTTGGTGACCTTCACCGCAGTGCCGTACGCGCAGATCTCGGTCCACATGTCACCCATCTCGGAAGTGTCGAAGCGCATCGCGAGGACGGCGTTGCCGCCGCGCCGCTGGGCCTCCTCGACCATCCGGTTCATGACCTCGTTGCGGCTCTCGTACAGCGCCTTGGTCATGCCTTTCAACTCACCGCCGAACATCGACTTCAGCCCGGCCCCCATCTGGGAGAACGCGTTGCGCGAGCGGACCGTCAGGCCCCACACCTCGCCCAACACCTCGTCGATCCGGTAGCCGGGAAGGTCGTTCGTCGTCGCCACGATCATGGCGCGGACCATACCGCGACTAGTTGAAGGTGTTCTGAGCGGCGACGAGGCCGTCGCTGAGCAGCAGCTCCACCGCGTCGGCGGCGCGCTCGAGCTGTACGCCGAGCTCCTCGCGGGCGGCAGCGGGGAAGTCGCGCAGGACGAAGTCCGCCGGGTCCTGTCGCCCCGGTGGGCGGCCCACGCCGAGCCGGACCCGGTAGAACTCGCCGGAGCCGAGTGATGCTCGAAGTGACCTCAGACCGTTGTGGCCGTTGTCTCCGCCACCGAGCTTCAGGCGGATCGTCCCGAACTCGAGATCGAGCTCGTCGTGGATCACCACGACCCGGCCGACCGGCACCTTGAAGAACTTCGTGAGCCCGGCGGCCGGACCCCCGGACTCGTTCATGTAGACGCGCGCCTTCGCGAGCACGCACCGCTCACCGACGAGCCGGGTTTCGGCGACGTCGGCACGGGCCTTGTGGGCCTTGAACGACGCGCCCGCCCGGGTCGCCAGCAGGTCGACCGCCATGAAGCCGACGTTGTGACGGTTGCCGGCGTACTGCGCCCCGGGATTGCCCAAGCCGAGCACCAACCAGGGCGCTTCGTCCGGCATGCGGTCGCCGCCGTGGAGGCGGTGGAGGAGCGCCAGCGCTACTCGGCGGCGGGCTCTTCCGAGCCGCCTTCGGCGGGAGCCTCGTCGGCCGCGGGTTCGCCTGCCGCCTCAGCGGTCTCGGTGGGCTCGGCCTCGCCCGCCTCACCGGCGCCCTCGGCCGCCAGCTGCTCGGCGGTCGGTGCGGCGACGACGTGCAGCACGAGCTGGTCGGGCTCGCCGACCAGCTCGGCACCCTCAGGAAGCTTGATGTCGCCGGCGTGGATCGCCGCACCGACCTCGAGGCCCTCGATCGAGACCTCGACGCCGGACGGGATGTGAGTCGCCTCGGCCGTGACCGACAGCGTGGTGAGGGACTGCTCGAGCAGCCCGCCGGAGACGATCGCGCCGTCGAGGGTGATCGGGATGTCCACGGTGATCCGCTCGCCGCGGCGGACCAGGATCAGGTCCAGATGCTCGATGTCACCGCGGACCGGGTCACGCTGGATCGACTTCGGGAGCGCCAGCTCGTTGCCGTCGGCGAGCTGCAGCTCGAGCAGGACGTTGGCACCGTCGGTGCGCAGCGCGTGCTCGAACTCGCGCGTCGGTACGGAGATGTGGCGCGGGTCGCTGCCGTGGCCGTACAGGACGGCCGGGATCTTCCCTGACCGCCGGGTACGCCGTGCGCCGCCCTTGCCGAACTCGGTGCGCGGTTCGGCGGCGATACGGACCTCGGGCACAGCAATGACTCCTTGACTACGCGACGCTGATGATCAGCGCTGGGAAGCGCGAACGAGTCTAGGTGAAGCCCTGAAAATGCGCGAAACCAGCCGGAACGGAGCTAGGCGTTGCCGTCGAAGAGGCTCGTGACGGAACCGTCCTGGAACACCTCTTGGATGGCGCGGGCGAGCAGCGGAGCGATGGAGAGCACCGTCAGGCCGTCGTAGTGCTGCTCGTCGGTCAACGGCAGCGTGTTCGTGACCACGACCTCGGAGATCCGGCTGTTCTTCAACCGGTCGATCGCAGGTTCGGAGAACTCGCCGTGGGTCGCGGCGACGATCACCTCGGTAGCGCCCGAGTCCAGCAGGATGTCTGCCGCCTTCGTGATGGTGCCGCCGGTGGCGATCATGTCGTCGATCAGCAGGCAGCGTTGCCCCTCGACGTCACCAACCACGCGGTGCGCGACGACCTGGTTGGCCACCTTGGGGTCGCGGGTCTTGTGCACGAAGGCGACCGGTGCGCCGCCGAGGCGGTCAGCCCAGCGCTCGGCCATTCGGACCCGGCCCGTGTCCGGCGAGACGACCGTGAACTCGCCGCCGTACTTGTCCGCCACGTAGTCGGCGAGCAACGGCAGCGCGAACAGATGGTCGACGGGGCCGTCGAAGAAGCCCTGGATCTGCGCGGTGTGCAGGTCGACGGACATGAGCCGGTCGGCGCCCGCGGTCTTGAACATGTCGGCCAGCAACCGCGCCGAGATCGGTTCGCGCCCCAGGTGCTTCTTGTCCTGGCGCGCGTACGGATAGAACGGCATCACCACTGTGATCCGTTTGGCGGAGGCGCGCTTGAGCGCGTCGACCAGGATCAGCGCCTCCATGATCCATTTGTTGATCGGCGGCCCGTAGGACTGGATCACGAACGCGTCCGCACCGCGCACCGACTCTTCCGGGCGGGCGTAGATCTCGCCGTTGGCGAACTCCCGGATCTGGGTCGGGCTCACCGAGATCCCGACGTGGTCGGCCACCTCGTCGGCAAGCGCCGGGTGCGCACGCCCCGAGAAGAGCAACAGCGTCTTCTCGCCTTGCGTCTTGATGCCGGTCACTTTGGGGGCTCTCCCTGCTCGGTTCTTGCGGTCGACCGGGGAAGTCGCCTCCATTGTCACCCGTTATTCAACTTCGCCGCGGGCCCGGCGTGCCGCCTTGGCGGCGTTCGAGTCGGGGCGCCGCTTCTCGACCCACCCCTCGACGTTGCGCTGCTTCTCCCGGGCGATCCCCAGGGCGCCCGGCGGCACGTCCTCGGTGATCACGGAGCCGGCCGCGGTGTACGCGCCGTCGGCGATCGTCACGGGGGCGACGAGCATCGTGTCCGAGCCGACCCGGGCGTCGTCGCCCACCACGGTCTTGTGCTTGTCGACGCCGTCGTAGTTGACGAAGACGGTGGCAGCGCCGATGTTCGACCGCTCACCGATCTGCGCGTCGCCGACGTACGACAGGTGCGGCACCTTCGTGTCGTCGCCGATCTCGGCCTGCTTCGTCTCGACGTACGCTCCGATCTTGCCTCTGGCGCCGAGCTTGGTCCCGGCGCGCAGGTAGGCGAACGGGCCGACGTCGGCGTCCTCACCGATCTCGGATCGCGTGCAGTGCGACTTCACGACCTTCGCGCCGCGGCCGACCCGGGTGCTGCGCAACGTGCTGTCGGGACCGACCTCGGCGAAGGCCGCGACATGCGTCGTGCCGTGCAGCTGAGTGTTCTGGTGGATCACGCAGTCGGGCTCGAGCGTGACGCGAACGCCCATCCACGTCGTCTGCGGGTCGATGATCGTCACGCCCTCGCGCATCCAGTGCGCCACGATCCGGTCCCGCATGGACCGGCGTACGGCGGCGAGCTGGATCCGGTCGTTGACGCCGAGTGTCTCGGTTTCCGGCACTGTGACGGCAGACACGATCTCGCCGTCACCGACGAGCAGTGCGATGACGTCGGTGAGGTACTCCTCGCCTTGGGCGTTGTCGGTCGTGACCCGCGCCAGCGCGGCGCGCAGCTTGGCGCCGTCGAAGGCGTAGATGCTCGTGCCGACCTCACGGATCGCTCGCGCGGCGTCGTCCGCGTCGCGGTCCTCGACGATGGCGCAGACCTGGCCGTCGCTGCCCCGGATGACCCGGCCGTACCCCTGCGGGTCGCTCACCTCGCTGGTAAGCAGCGTGGCCGCAGCAGCAGAACGCGAGTGCTCGGCGAGCAACGCCTGCAGCGACGCGGTGGTGATGAGCGGCGCGTCGCCGGGGAGCACGAGCACGGTGCCCTCGCCAGGGACGCCGGCCGCCTTCAGCGCCATTCGGACGGCATGTCCGGTCCCGAGCTGCTCTTCCTGGACGACCGGGATCGCGGTGGACTCGATCTCCGTGAGGTGCTCGATGATCTGCTCGCGCTTGTGGCCGACCACCACCACCGTGTGCGCGGCGCCGAGCGGATCGGTGGCGGCGAGCACGTGCCCAAGCAGGCTGCGCCCGCAGATCGCATGGAGCACCTTGGCAAGCGCCGACTTCATCCGCTTGCCCTCGCCGGCTGCCAGCACCACCACAGCAGCAGGCGCGTGGTCGCTCACGAGGTGAGCCTACCGAGCGACACAACCCAGATCCGGCCCTCATCGGTGCCGAAGAAAACACAAACGTTGCAGTTGTCCGCGTGTGTCCCACGCCGCCCGCCACACGGGGCCACCCACGTCACGTTTGTGTGTTCTTACGTACGGCGTTGCTCCCCGACGAGGATTCGAACCTCGATAACGAGATCCAAATTCTCGCGTCCTGCCTGGTTGGACGATCGGGGATTGGATCGACACTGAGCCTAAGACCTCACTGCGGCTATCCGTGTCTCGGAGTTGCTGCCGGGTAGGACAATGCGGGCAGACTGTTCACAGCACCGCGTTGAACGATCGAGCTTTCCGACAGGACAGGGCGCCATGACGCAGACGATCACTCCCCCGATCGACGACACCGTCGAAGCGGGTCCGCGGGCTGCGCTTCCCGCCACCGGCCTGGTACGCAGCAAGGCGGCCGCCCGGGCCGAACAGGTGATCCTCTTGGTCGTCATCGCGGTCCCGCTGGCTGCGGTGCTCGCGGCGGTCCCCGTTGCGTGGGGGTGGGGGCTGGGCTGGCACGACGTGGTCATCGCGGTCGTGATGTACGCGATCTCCGGGCACGGCATCACCGTCGGCTTCCACCGGTACTTCACCCACGGCGCCTTCAAGGCGAAGAAGGCCCTGCGCGTCGCACTGGCGATCGCGGGCAGCTTGGCGATCGAGGGGCCGGTGATCCGCTGGGTCGCCGATCACCGCCGCCACCACGCCTACAGCGACCGGGAAGGCGACCCGCACTCGCCGTGGAAGTACGGCGAAAACCTCCGGTCGCTGGTGAAGGGCCTCTGGCATGCGCACATCGGCTGGATGTTCGACATCGAGCAGACCAACCACGAGCGCTACGCGCCCGACCTGCTCGCCGACCGGGCCATCGTCAAGATCTCAAAAGCGTTCCCGTGGTGGGCCGCACTCAGCCTGCTCACCCCGCCACTGGTCGGCTACCTGTGGTCCGGCTTCACCTGGCAGGGCGCCGCGACCGCGTTCTTCTGGGCGAGCCTGGTCCGGGTCGCCCTGCTCCACCACGTGACCTGGTCGATCAACTCGATCTGCCACGCGGTGGGCAAGCACCCGTTCACCAGCCGGGACCGGGCCGGCAACGTGTGGTGGCTTGCGATCCCCTCGATGGGCGAGTCCTGGCACAACCTGCACCACGCCGACCCGACCGCGGCCCGCCACGGCGTCCTTCGCGGACAGCTCGACTCGACCGGCCGGATCATCTGGACGATGGAAAAGCTCGGCCTCGCCTACGACGTCCGCTGGCCGTCCCCGGAGCGGATCCACGCCAAGCTCGCGTAGCGCGCACGCCCCGCCTCCGCCGAAAACCCCTCCGCCGAGCCCAACGTTGTTGGTCTTTCGGGGGCTCTGAGAGACCAACAACGTTGGGCTCGACGTCTTGTCAGGTGGTGATGCGGGCGCCGGGTGCCGGGCCGGAGGCGCGGCGGACGGTACGGCAGACGTCGTAGCCGGCGAGCGCTGCCGCGATCCGTACGGCGTCTCCCGGCGTTGCCGCGAGCAGCGCGACGGTCGGACCCGACCCGGAGATGATGCCGCCGGTGGCGCCGAGCTCGCGGCCGGCCTCGAGCACCCGCGCCAGGTTCGGGCGCAGCTGTAGCGCCGGGGCCTGCAGGTCGTTGCGCAGCGCCCGGCCGAGGGCGACCGGATCCCCCGCCCGCAACGCCGCCAGCACCTCGTCCGGCGGCGAGGCCTCGACGTCGATCGCGTCCCCGCGCTGCCGGTCGAGCTCGGCGTAGACGGTCGGGGTCGACAACCCCGACTCGGCGACGGCCAGCACCCAGTGCCACTCGCCGCGGCTCAGTACAGGCGAGACCACCTCGCCGTGCCCCGTGCCGAGCGCCGTACCGCCGTGGAGCAGGAACGGTACGTCGCTGCCGAGCGCCGCCGCGAGCCGCTCGAGGTCACGCTGGGCGAGGTCAGCCCCCCACAGCGCGTCCGCCGCGACCAACGCGGCCGCAGCATCCGCGCTGCCGCCGGCAAGGCCGCCACCGACCGGGATGTCCTTGCGCAGCCGCAGGTGCGCGCCGGCGTCGACGCCGGCAACGGAAGCGACGGCGCGCACCGCCCGGACCGCGAGGTTGTCTTCGCCGAGCGGGACCTCTCCGGCGCCTTCGCCCTCTATCTCGACGGTGATCCCGCGCTGCTCCGACCGTTCGAGCACCACGGTGTCGAACAGGCTCACCGCGTGGTAGATCGTGTGCAGCTCGTGCTTGCCGTCCGGACGAAGCGGACCGACGCCGAGATGCAGGTTGACCTTCGCCGGCACCTTGACGGTGACACTGTGAACCGGCACCCGACCGATCGTAAGGCGGCGACCTACCGGCGCTGTTCGGCGATCCGTGCGAACGCCGCGACGTCGAGCGTCTCCCCGCGGGCTGCCGGGTCGACGCCGGCTGCAGCGAGCGCCGCCTCAGCCGCCGCGGGCGAGCCTGCCCACCCGGCCAGGGCAGCACGCAGCGTCTTTCTCCGCTGGGCGAACGCGGCGTCGATCACCGCGAACACCTCGGTCCGGGCGGCGGCCGTCGGCGGCGGCTCGCCGCAGCGGAACCGGACCAGGCCCGAGTCGACGTTCGGCACCGGCCAGAACACCTGCCGCGGCACCGAACCAGCCCGCTGCGCCGACGCCCACCAGGCGAGCTTCGCGCTGGGCGCGCCGTACACCCGCGATCCCGGAGGAGCGGTCAGCCGGTCCGCAACCTCCGCCTGCACCATGACCAGCCCGTGCCGCAGCGAAGGAAGCACCTCGAGCAGGTGCAGCAGCACCGGGACCGCGACGTTGTAGGGCAGGTTCGCCACGAGCGCCGTCGGAGCCTGCGCAAGCCCGGTCAGCCGAAGCGCGTCCTGCGCGATCACCTCGAGCCGGTCGGCGTACGACGGCGCGAACGACGCCACCGTCGACGGCAGCGCGCCGGCCAACGCGGGCTCGATCTCGACCGCGACCACCTTCGCGACCGACGGCAGCAACGCCAGTGTCAGCGAGCCGAGGCCCGGCCCCACCTCGACGACGAGGTCGTTCGCGGTGAGCTCGGCGGCAGCCGCGATCCGACGGACCGTGTTCGGGTCGATCACGAAGTTCTGGCCTCGCGACTTGCTCGGTCGCAGGCCGAGCGAGTCCGCCAGCGCGCGAACCTCTGCGGGCCCGAGCAGCCCGGCGCCGGTCACTGCCAGCCGAAGACGCGAGCCGCGTTGGCCGTCACGGCGGCGGCGATCTCCGCCTCGTCCACGCCCTTGACGTCGGCGATCGCGCGGACGGTCAACGGCACAAGGTACGGCGCGTTCGGCGCGCCGCGGTACGGCATCGGGGTCAGGAACGGCGCGTCGGTCTCGACGAGCAGCTGGCCGAGGGGGGCGACCGCCGCCGCATCACGCAGGTCTTGTGCGTTCTTGAAGGTGACGTTGCCGGCGAAGGACATCACGTAACCGCGGTCGGCGCACTTGCGGGCGAACTCGGCGTCGCCGGAGAAACAGTGGAAGATCACCCGGTCGGGCGCTCCCTCGCTCTCCAGCACCCGCAGCACGTCCTCGTGGGCGTCGCGGTCGTGGATCACCACCGCCTTGCCCGTCTGCTTGGCGATCGCAATGTGACGGCGGAAGGACTCCTCTTGCGGCCCCCAGCCGGCATCCTCGGTGCGGTAGTGATCCAGCCCGGTCTCACCGATCGCCACGACGCGATCGTGCGCGGCGAGGCGCGCGATCTCGTCCCACTCGGCCTCGCTCGCCGCGTGCGCCTCGTTGGGGTGCACCGCGACGGCCGCCCACACGTCGTCGCGCGAGCCGGCAAGATCGACGCTCCACCGCGACGACGGCACGTCGATCCCGATCTGCACGACGCGGGTGATGCCGACTGCGCGCGCCGCCGCCATGATCTGCTCGACGTCGCCGTCCATCAGGTCGAGATGACAGTGGCTGTCGATCGCCGCAGCGGCGAGTGCGGGCGGGGCCGGTGGCGGCTCCCCGGTTCGGCCGGACTTCCGCTCTCGGCCGGACGCCGAGACGCTCACGCGCCCTCCAATCGGGCCAGCTCCTCGTCGACGACGCCGACGTCGAGCTTCGCGAACAGCGGTGTCGGCGGCTCGACCGGGTTGCCGACCTTCAACGGGTCGCGTTGCCATCGAACGTCGCTGCGGTAGTCGCCGGTCAGGATCGGGTACGCCGGACCGCCGTCGAGGTCGTCGACCTCCCGCAGCTCGGGCTGCGCAGCGAGCACGCCGTCCCGGCCGAGCAGCTGGTGCACCTGTTGCGACGTCTGCGGCAGGAACGGCGCCAGCAGCGTCGTGCAGTCGCTGACCGCCTGGAGCGCCACGTGCAGGATGGTCGCCATCCGGTCGGGCTGCGACTCGCGCAGCTTCCACGGCGCCTGCTCCGACAGGTACTTGTTGGCCTCGGCCACGACTCGCATCGTCTCGCTGAGCGCCGCCCTCATCCGCGACCGTTCGAGGTCGGCGCCGACCGCTGCGAACGCGCCGTCGGTGACGCCGAGCAGCGCACGGTCGACGTCGGTGAGCTCCCCGGCGGCCGGCAGCGAGCCGAGGTTCTTGGCCGTGAAGGACAGGGTGCGGTTGACCAGGTTGCCCCACGCCGCGACCAGCTCGTCGTTGTTGCGTCGTACGAACTCCGACCAGGTGAAGTCGGTGTCGTTGGACTCCGGACCGGCGGCGGTCAGGTAGTAGCGCAGCGAGTCAGCGGAGTAGCGGTCCAGGAAGTCCCGGACGTAGATGACGACGGCGCGACTGGAGGAGAACTTGCGGCCCTCCATCGTGAGGAACTCACTCGACACGACCTCGGTCGGCAGCTGGAGCTGCCCGTACTCGCCGGGCGTGCCGCCCTTGGCCCCGAGGCCGTCGTAGCCGAGCAGCTCAGCCGGCCAGATCTGGGAGTGGAAGGTGACGTTGTCCTTGCCCATGAAGTAGAAGGACTCCGCCGCCGGGTCGGTCCACCAGGCGCGCCACGCGTCCGCGTCGCCGCTGCGCCGAGCCCACTCGATCGACGCCGACAGGTAGCCGATGACGGCGTCGAACCAGACGTAGAGCCGCTTCGTCGGGTTGTCCTCCCAGCCGGGCAACGGGATCGGGACACCCCAGTCGATGTCGCGACTCATCGCGCGCGGCTTGAGGTCGTCGATGAGGTTGAGCGAGAACTTCAAGACGTTGGGTCGCCAGTCCTTGCGGGTCTGCAACCACGAGCCGAGCGCGTCGGCGAGCGCCGGCAGGTCGAGGAAGAACTGCTCCGTCTCGACGAACTGCGGCACCTCGCCGTTGATCCGTGACCGCGGGTTGATCAAAGCGTCGGCGTCGAGCTGGTTGCCGCAGTTGTCGCACTGGTCGCCACGGGCGCCGTCGTACCCGCAGATCGGGCAGGTGCCCTCGATGTAGCGGTCGGGCAACGTGCGCCCGGTCGACGGCGAGATCGCGCCCTTGGTGGTGCGCTCGATCATGTAGCCGTTGCGGTGCAGGGTGCGAAACATCTCCTGGACGACGGCGTAGTGGTTGCGGGTCGTCGTGCGGGTGAACAGGTCGTAGGACAGCCCGAGCCGCTGTAGGTCCTCGGCAATCACCCGGTTGTAACGGTCGGCGAGCTCGCGCGGCGTCACGCCTTCCTGGTCGGCCTGCACCAGGATCGGCGTGCCGTGCTCGTCGGTGCCGCTGACCATGAGGACGTTGTTGCCGGCGAGGCGGTGGTAGCGGCTGAAGACGTCGGACGGTACGCCGAAGCCCGCGACGTGGCCGATGTGCCGCGGGCCGTTCGCGTAGGGCCACGCCACCGCGGCAAGGATCTGGCGCGACATGGATCAGAGCCTATTCACGCTCGCACGCCGAAATCGTCCGCGCGAGTGTCGCAGCCGGGCAGGGCGGGGAAAAGCAGCGAAAATAGCGCGAAGCCCCTCCGTGTATGAGACGGAGGGGCTTCGCTTCGAATCCTTGCTGCACCGGCGAAGCCGACCGATCAACCAGGGTCGATCACTCGACTGCCGTGCGTTGCAAGAACTCGGACTCCGGTCCTGAGGACCCGCGCGATGCCCCGCTGCCACCACGCTCCAGTTGCCCGGAACAGGTGGACCGCGACGCGGCCCGGTCGCCCGAACCGCTCGCTCCGCGCCTCGACTGGTAGCCCTAGTTGCCTAGGAGCCAGCCGCCTCGCGTCGCGTCGTACCTGGCGTTTCCGGATCCGATCTCCTGGTTGCCCAGGGGCTCGGCTCCGACTGCCCGAGTACGTCACACCCTGTTGCCAAGGTGCTTTGCATCTTGCGTTGCTTCGGGTTCCCGAAGGCCCCCTCCGCGTGGTCTCCGTTTCCGGTGACAGACGGATTTGTAGTGGGTAGCCGGGGGTAGCACAAGAGGTTTCCAGAAGTATTTTCAAGATCTTTTTTCGTGCACAGCCATGTCCACAACCGCAGCCGGGTTGTCCCCCGAAATGGCTGTCGACGCACCGGTAATCCACCGGTTCATCCCCAGCTGGGGAAACCCTTGCTCAGGCCAAAGAACGTGTGGCGGCGTCGTAGACGACTCGCCGTGACAGGCCGTGAGCGACGGCAACCGCGTCGACGGCATCGCGGCGGCTGGCACCCGCCGCGACCAGCTCGCCGACCTCGTCGCGCAAGGCGGCAGGGTCGACCGTCGCCGGCGTTCGCTGAGCACCGGCGATCACCAGGGTCACCTCGCCGAGCACCTCGGTCCCCGCGGCCCACGCCGCGAGCTCGCCGAGCCGGCCGCGGCGCACTTCCTCGTGGGTCTTGGTCAGCTCGCGGCAGACGGCCGCCAGCCGGTCGGCCCCGAAGCCGGCCGCGAGGTCGGCGAGCGTCGCGGCCACCCGCTTGGGGGACTCGAAGACGACGAGGGCACGAGGGTCGGCGGCCAGCTCGGCGAGCCGCGCTCGACGCTCCCCCGCCTTGCGGGGCAGAAACCCTTCGAAGCACCACCGGTCGACGGGCACGCCCGCGACGGCGACCGCCGCGGTCACTGCGGACGGCCCCGGCAGGACCGTGACCGGCAGGTCACGTTCGATCGCGGCGGTCAGCATCTGGTAGCCGGGGTCAGACACGAGCGGTACGCCGGCGTCACTCACCAGCACGACCGTTCGCCCGGCAGCGACCGCATCGAGCAAAGCGCCGGCCCGGCCACGCTCCACGGCGTCGTAGACGGCGACGACCTTGGCGGTGAGGGCGATACCGAGCGAGGACGCCAGCCGCCGCAGCCGTCGGGTGTCCTCGGCCGCGATGACATCTGCCTGGGTCAGCGCCTCGACCAGCCGCGCCGACGCGTCTCGCGCATCGCCGATCGGCGTCGCGGCGAGGACGAGCGGCATCGGACCATTCAACCGGTCGCCGCCCGCCGTCACGCCGCCACGAGGGGCGGCTTCATACGATGAGGCGCATGCCGCCGGCTTCTGCGACGCTCGACGAGCCGGTTCCGGCGGACGAGCTCGTCGCGGATCCCGCGCTGGCGCGGATCAAGGCGCGCCTGGTCACTGCGATGCCCGACGACCGCCTGCGCAGCTGGCTGCTGACCATTGCGCTCACGGTCCTCGGTGGCATCGCCCGCTTCTGGCGCATCACGCGCCCGGGTGGTCACACGCTGCACAGCGCGACCAGCATCGTGTTCGACGAGACCTACTACGTCCACGACAGCTGGTCCCTGCTCCACCACGGAGTCGAGACGAACGGGCCGATGACGTCATCGGGCTTCGTGGTCCATCCGCCGCTCGGCAAATGGCTGATGGCGATCGGCGAGGCGATCTTCGACCACGGCAAGACCGTGACCTACCACCACACGGTCTACCCCGCGAGCCCGCTGTCGTTCCGGTTCATGGGCGCCGTCCTCGGGACGCTCGCGATCCTCATGGTCGCGCGCATCGCCCGGCGGCTGTTCCGCTCGACCGCGATGGGACTCATCGCCGGCTCGCTCCTCGCGCTCGACGGGCTGGAGTTCGTCCAGAGCCGCACCGCCATGCTCGACATCTACCTGATGTTCTGGGTCCTCGCGGCCTTCGGCTGCCTGGTGCTCGATCGCGACTACGGACGGCGCAAGCTCGCCAGCCGGCTGACCGCCCCCCTTGGGTACCGCGAGTGGGGACCGTCGATCGGGTTCCGGCCGTGGCGGCTGGCGACCGCGTTCTGTCTCGGCGCGGCGTGCGCCACGAAGTGGAACGGCGCTTACTACATCCCCGCCGCGATCCTGCTGGCGCTCGCGTGGGACATCGGTGCGCGCCACTCGGCCGGAGCCAGCGGACGCAACTGGCACGTCGACCGCACCGGCGGGATGCGCATCGACCAGGTGGACTGGTGGCTGGTCGGCAACGGCGCGGTGCGCGTGCTGCTGCCCCTCGTCGCGGTCATGGTGCTGATCCCCGCCGCGGTCTACGTCGCGTCCTGGGCGGGCTGGTTCGCTTCCAACAGCACCTACGCCTACGACCACGACCTCTACGTCCACCACGGCCAGTCGTGGCTGGCGCACGACTGGGCGGTGCTGCACGGTTGGTGGGAGTACCAGCGGGCGATCTGGCACTACGACGTCACGCTGCACGCGCCGCATCCGTACCTGTCGCGGCCGTGGGGGTGGCTGCTGCTCGAGCGACCGGTCGCGTACTACTACCAGTCGCCGAGCGGCTGCGGCGCGGCGTCGTGCTCGCAGGAGGTGCTCGGGATCGGCAACCCCGCACTGTGGTGGGCGAGCATCCCCGCGCTCGTCGTCGTCACCTGGATCTGGGTCGCGCGCCGCGACTGGCGGGCGGCGGCGGTGATCGTGACGTTCGCCTTCGGCTACCTGCCGTGGATCTTCCAGGAGCTTCAGGTCGTGAACACCGACCCGGCCTGTACGCCGGCCGGCGACTGCCACCGCACGATGTTCCTGTTCTACATGCTGCCCAACGTGCCGTTCATGGTCCTTGCGGTCACCATGACCCTCGGTCTCGTCATCGGCCGGCGTACGGCGAGCGACGCCCGCCGCGCACTCGGAGCCAGCGCCGCCACGAGCTATCTCGCTTGCGTCGTCGTGCTGTTCGCCTTCTTCTATCCGGTGCTCGCGGCGCGCAACATCTCCTCCACCGCCTGGCACAAACGGATCTGGTTCTCGAGCACGTGCAGCACCGACCCGCATCGCAACGAACATCACGAGGACGCGCCCTGCTGGATCTAGCAGGGCGACGGCGCTAGACGCCGGCGAGCTCGAGTTCGGGCTCCACGTCGGCGCTCACCCGCCGCCGCACCCGCTCCAGCAAGCGGGCGATCCCCCATGCCGGCACTAGCAGCAGGCACGCCGCGATGCCGTCGAACCAGTAGTGGTTGGCCGTCGCGACCACCACGAAGATCGTGAGCAGGCCGTGCAGCAGCCCCAGCCATCGCCATCGGCTGGTGCTGCACGTCACGATCGCGACCGAGATGAGCACCGCCCAGCCGACATGGATCGACGGCATCGCGGCGTACTCGTCGGCCAGGCCGGAGCCGATCGCCGCGTAGACCGACTGCCCGTAGACGGCAGCGGTGTCGACGAGCCCGGTGCCACCGATCAGCCGGGGAGGCGCGACCGCCACCATCTGGATCAGCAGCGCCATCGCGGTGAACGCGGCGATCGTGTTGCGCACCAGCGGATAGCGGTCACGGTGGCGCAGCCACAGCCACACCAGGAACACCACCATCAAGGTCAGGTGCGCGGTGTCGTAGAAGTAGTTGGCACTTCTGACCAGCCACGGGTGGCCGATGATCAGGTCCTGGACCGCCTTCTCGCTCGGCAGCCCGATGACCCGTTCGGCGTGCCAGATCCAGTGACCGCGGCTGACCCCGCCGCTGCTGTGGCCACGGGTCAGCCGGTTGGCGACCTGCCACAGCGTGAACAACGCGCACACGACCGCGATCTCGAAGGACGCAGCGGCGACGAACCGGGCGCGCCGGCTCGTCCAGCGGTGCGCGAGGACACAGACGACGAGCATCGCCGCCGCGAGTGCCGATGCGCTGTCGATGTCCAGCCGCAACCACGACACGTCGGCACACTACGCAACGGCCGGGCGGGTGATGAGCTCAGGCGTCTCGTCGTGCGTCGACGAGCGGGATCTCGGTCTGCGGCGGTGTCAGGGGCGCGAGCGTGACGCTGACCACCGCGCCACCCGTCGGGCGGTTGTGAATCGACACCGTCCCGCCGTGGCCGTCGACGACCTGCTTGACGATGGACAGGCCCAGCCCCGACCCGGGCAGGCCGCGTGCCTCGTCGGCGCGATAGAAGCGGTCGAAGACGTGCTCGATGGCCTCCTGCGGCACACCGGGACCTTGGTCGGCCACCGTCAGGACGCCACCCGGTTCGAGGTCGACGTCGACGACGCCACCCGGCGGGCTGAACTTGCCCGCGTTGTCGAGCAGGTTGGCGACGGCGCGGTCGAGCCGTGCCGGTACGCCGCGAACCGTGACCGGGCTGAGGTCGGCCCGGAACTCCAAGGCCGGCCAGTGTCGGCGAGCCCGGTCCACGGCGTGGCTGACGAGCTCGTCGAGCGCGACTTCTTCCTGCGCCGACTCAGGAGCGTCGCCGCGGGCGAGCTCGACGACGTCGGCGACGAGGCCGGTCAGCTCGTCGAGCTGCGTCACGATCCCGTTGAGCAGCGAGCGCCGTTGCTCCACGGTGAGCCGGTCGACGTCATGCAACACCTCGACGTTGGTGCGAAGGCTCGCCAACGGGGTCCGCAGCTCGTGACTCGAGTCGAGGATCAGCTGCCGTTGCTGGTCGAGCGAGCGCTCGAGCGCGTCGAGCATTCCGTTGAACGTCGAGGCGAGCCGTCCGAGCTCGTCGGCGCCGTAGTGCTCGATACGTGTCGTCAGGTCCCGCGTCTGCGCGATCTGCTCCGCCGTCGCGGTGAGCCGAGCAACCGGGCGCATCGTTCGCCGTACGACGAAAGAGGCGCCCGCTGTCGCCATGCCGAACCCGGCCAGGACCAGCAGCAGGAACGCGAACCGCAGCTTGTGCAGCTCGCTGTTCGCGGCGGTCAACGGCAGCGCGACCTGCAGCGCCAGGTCGACCTGCTGGCCGGTTGAGGAGGTGAACGTGCGTTGCGTGGTGAGCAGCCGCATCGGCACGCCGTCGACGTTCTCGGTCCGCAGCCACCTGCCGCCGTCGCGCGCGATCGCCAGGTCTCGCTGCGCAACCGGCAGGGCGAGCCCTCGCGCTTCCTTGATCGTGTGCCCGGCGACGTCGACGACCTGCACGTTGCCCGCGCTCTTGTCCGGATCCGGGGACACCACCGGCTGGTAGGACTGCGGATCGACCGTGATCGAGTGCGAGTTGCTCGCCTCGTCCTGAAGCTGCCCGTCGATGTTGCTGTAGAGCTCGTGCTGAACCGCGATGTAGGCGACGGCAACGACCGCGACGATCGCGAAAGTCGCCGCGAACGCCGCGGCTCCGGTGAGCCGGCTGCGGATCGGTGCGCTCTGCCAGCGGCGGTCGATCGCGGCGACGCCGTGTCGCAGCCGTTCCGCGCCGGCGATCACCCGTCACCGCGCAGGACGTACCCGACCCCGCGCACGGTGTGGATCAACCGCGGCTCGCCCGCAGCTTCGGTCTTGCGGCGCAGGTAGCCGACGAACACCTCGAGGGAGTTGCTGGTGGGTTCGGACTCCCAGCCCCACACCCGATCCATGATCGTCTCGCGAGGCAGCGGGCGGCCGGCGTTGCGCAGCAACAGCTCGAGCAGGGCGAACTCGGTGCGCGTCAAGTCGATCGGCCGGTTCCCGCGCCGAGCGGTGTGCGCGGCTGGGTCGAGCTCGAGGTCTTCGTAGCTGAGCACCGCCGTGTCGTCGCCGTCACCCACCGACGTACGGCGCAGCAGCGCCCGCAGCCGGGCACGCAGCTCCTCCAGCGCAAACGGCTTGGTGAGGTAGTCGTCGGCGCCGGCGTCGAGTCCGGCCACCCGGTCCCCGACCTCGTCGCGAGCGGTCAGTACGAGGATCGGCAGGCGGTCGTTCTTGCTGCGCAAGGTGCGGCAGACGTCGAGCCCGCCGACGTACGGCATCATCACGTCGAGCACCATGACGTCCGGGCGGCTGTGACCCACCGCCTCGAGCGCCTTGACCCCGTTACTGGCCGTGGACACCCGGTAGTCGTCGAGCTCGAGCGCTCTCGTCAACGCCTCGCGAAGCTGCGGGTCGTCGTCGACGACGAGTACCTGGGGGCCGGCTGCCATGTCAGCTCGTCGTCGAGTCCGACAACGTGACCGTCGCGGTCTTGGTGGATCCGCCTCGCAGGTAGGTGACGGCGATCCGGTCACCCGGCTGGAAGGAGCGGACGTAGGCGATCACGGCGTCAGCTCCCGCCGTCGGGTGCCCGTCGATCGCGGTGATCACGTCGCCCTCCTTGATGCCCGCCTTGTCGGCCGGCCCGCCGGCGGTGACCGCTCGCACCACCGCCTGGTCCGCGCCGTTGGCGGAGGTGGCGTCGGCCAGGGTCACTCCCAACAAAGGATGCGTCGCGTGACCGCTCTCGATCAACTCACTCGCGATCACCTTCGCCTGGTTGATCGGGATCGCGAAGCCGACCCCGATGTTGCCGCTCTGCCCGCTCAGATCGGTCGAGCCGAGCGAGGCGATCGCCGAGTTGATCCCGATGACCTGACCGGCCGAGTCGACGAGGGCGCCGCCGGAGTTGCCGGGGTTGATCGCGGCGTCGGTCTGGATCGCGTCGATCACGGTCGGCTCGGCCGGCGCCTGCGGGGCGCTGTTGCCGAAGCCGAAGCCGAACCCGAAGGGGTCCTCTTGCTGTTGGGGCTGACTGTCGTCCTCGGTTTCGACCGGGCGGTTGAGCGCGGACACGATGCCCTCCGTGACGGTGCCCTGCAGCCCGAGCGGGGAACCGACGGCGAGCACCGGGTCGCCGACCTGGATGGCCGAGCTGTCGCCGAGGGTCGCGGGAGTGAGCCCGGACTTGGACACCTTGATCACCGCGAGGTCGTCGAGCGGGTCGGTCCCGACGATCTTGGCGCCGGTCGTCGACCCGTCGTTGAACGTCACCGAGATCTGGCCACCACCGTCGCTGGCCGCCGAGACCACGTGGTTGTTGGTGAGGATGTAGCCGTCCGGGCGCAGCACGATGCCGGACCCGGTGTCCGACTCGTCCTGGGACGTCACGTTGATGTTGACCACCGACGGCAACACCCGTGAGGCGATGGCCGCGTAGGACTTCGGGTCGTTGCTGAGCGCGACCGAGCTCGCCGTTCCGACCGTCAGCCCCGAGCCGGGCAGGGTCGAGTTCGAACCGTTGTTGAGCAGCTCCGCGCCGACGGCCACGCCGCCGCCGCCGAAGACGAACGCGGTCGCGGCGACCACCATCGCGGTCCAGCGACGCGACCGGGCCGCGGGGTCGCTCGACAGGGACCGGAAAGGCGCCGTGGGCTGCGGGTCGAACGCGCGGGTGTCGGCCGACGACGGGTCGATCGGCGCGGTCGGGTTCGCTTGCGGGTTGCCGGGATCCGGCTCCGGAGCAGCGAAGGGAGACCAGAACAGATCGTCGTCGCTCATGTGATGTCCTCCGTCGTCTCGAACACCAACGACGTTGCCCGGGCGGTCTGAATGATTGCTGAGACAGACCTGGCCGGACGCTGGGTGCGACAAACCCGGCACACCGGACGCCCACGACAAGACGCGCTGTGAGTTCTCACACTGTTCGGCGCCGCGGTTGACCGGGTCGTGCTCCGACAGGGAACACTGTTCACATGACGGTCCCCAGAGAGATCGCCACTGCCGCGGTCGCGCTTGCGAAGCCGAAGCTTCGTGGCTGGCTGCACGCCGTGACCTCGCCGCTGGCCCTCGCCGCCGGCATCGTGCTCGTCTGCCTCGCACCGACCACGGCGGCACGCCTCGCCGCTGCCGCCTTCGCGTTGACGTCGTTCGTCCTGTTCACGACCAGCGCGCTCTATCACCGGGGCCGCTGGTCACCGCGCACCGAGCGCCGCCTCAAGCGACTCGACCACGCGAACATCTTCTTGCTGATCGCCGGGTCGTACACGCCGTTCGCCGTGCTCGCCCTGAAGGGGGATGCACGGGTCGCGATCATGTCCGCGGTGTGGTGCACCGCCGTACTCGGTGTGGTGTTCCGGGTGCTGTGGGTCGGTGCGCCCCGGTGGTCGTACGTCCCGCTCTACATCGGGCTGGGATGGGCGATGGCCTTCGTCTTCCCGCAGCTGCTCCACGGTGCCGGGGTGGCGGCGTTCGTGCTGGTCGCGGTCGGTGGCCTGCTCTACACCGCGGGCGGCCTGATCTACGGCATGAAGCGACCGAACCCGAGTCCGCGCTGGTTCGGCTTCCACGAGATCTTCCACACCTGCACGATCGCGGCGTTCGTCTGCCAGTACGTCGCCGCTTCGTTCGTGGTCTACCGGGCCGCCTGAGGTCAGGGCGTCTGCCAGAGCGGCAGCGGCTCCGTCGCCGAAGCAGCGCCGTCACCGTCGCGCGCGACGGCGTACAGCCAGCTCGGGTTGCCCTGCCCGGCCGAGCTGTCGGCGGCGACGGTGACAACTCGCCCGCCGGCCGCGGTCACGTCGTGCACCACCTCGGACCGGGGCACCCCAAACATCCGCACCTTCTTCGCGTCGTCGTTACCGCTGCGCAGCAGGTGTGACAGCGCCCGGCTCGCCCGGCCGGGCAACCGGTCCGGGATCTGGAACAGCGCCAGTCCACCGGGGCGCAGCACGCGGACGAACTCCGCGACGTAGCCGCGAGCCAGGTTCGGCGGGATGTGCTGGAGGACGATGCGGGAGTAGATGAAGTCGAAGCTCGCGTCCGGCAGTACCGACAGGTCGTCGCGGTCGTTGCAGATGAACTCGCAGTTGCTGGTCGCGCCTTGTCGCTGCTGCGCGAGCGCGATCATCGGCGCCGAGATATCGACGCCGACCGCGCGCGAGAAGTGCTTGCCGAGGGCGTACGTCAGCCGTCCCGGACCACAGCCGAAGTCGAGCGCGTCCCCGTGGGCCAGTGTCGGGCGAACGGCCTCGGCGTAGCTGACGACGTAGTCGATCTCCGCCTCACCCGAGGCGTAGAACGCCTCGACATCCCACTTGCCGCCCCGCTTGGCCGGGTCGGACAGCACCGCCCAGTAGGCGTCGCTCTCGCCGAGGCGCTCCCAGTCCTCGCGCAGCCGCGTCAGACGCATGTGCGACAGCCTCCCATCGCTGGGTACGCCGTTTCGCGGCGTACGCCGGTCAGTCCTGCGACTCGAGGCTGCTGGCGTCGTGCCAGGCGCGGATGAACGCAGCCGCGACCGCGCCGACGTTGTCCGCCGAGATCTGCTGGTAGACGAAGAAGCTGAAGGGATAACCCGGCAGATGCAGCGGGTCGCCGCCGCCGTCCGAGACCCCCCGGAAGCCGATGAACGGCAGGTGGGCGGCGTGGGCGGCCTTCGCTACCTCCGCGGTCTCGTTGTCAGAGCTGACGTAGTGGCCTGCGACGGAGGCGGAGGAGAAGTAGCCGGTGATGAAGCTGGGGCTGGCGATCGCGAGCAGCTGGTCGAGCAGCGTCACGACGTTGTTCGGCGTGACGTCTGCCGAGTCGCACGGCCGGCAGCCGAACACGTCCGTCGCGCCCGGGACGCACGGGAACGCCTTGCCCCCGAACGGGTCGGTGGTCAGGCCCGTACCACCGACTTTGAACGTCGGCGCGTGAGTCAACGTGATGGCCGGACCGAGATCGGCCGGCAGCATCGGGACACACGGCAGGTTCGGCAGGTGGGCGTTGCGGGCGAGGCGGTAGCGGTGGTCGCGCTCCACGTCACGCGCCACGCGGATCATCGCGCGACTGACCGGGATGTAGTGCTTGCCGTCCTCGGTCCACCGGGTCGCGGCGTTGACGTCGCCGATGTAGTCGCCGCCCGCCACGCCGGCGAACACGACCCCGGTGATCACCGACCTGCCGTCGCAGCGGAAGTGCGACAAGGCCAGGCGAGTGGTGTTGCGGGCGTTGACCGGACCGATCCCGGTCAACGTGAGGGCGACCCGGTGCCCTTCGAGGTTGCCGAGGTAGAACGTGTGGTCGCCGACCGGTACGGCGCTGCCACCGACCGGATCGGTGCGCCCCAGCAGTGGCCCCAGCTCGGTCGGAAAGGCGGACAGCACGAGCAGGCGCGGCAGGCAGCCGGCGGGGGCATCGTGCGCGGTCGGGCCCGGGACCGCTGCGGCGCCGGCGACGCCACAGCAGACGACGCCGGTGACGGCCACGAGCATGGCAAGCGCCGTACGCAGGAACCTCATGGACATCGGTTCGCCATCGGTCGATCGCAACCTCCGTCGCGGCTCGACCGCGCCGCCGTTACTTCGGCGTGGTCTGGCGAGGCGCCGGCGGGCTCGGCTGGCCGTGCTCGTAGCCGGTGAGCAAGCCGGCCAGCGCGTTCGCCGGCTTGGCAAGCGACGGCGGCTCGTAGAACGCGGGCTTCGACGTGTCGAGGAAGGCGGCCAGCGTCGAGGCGTTCGCGTCGCGACGGGTCAGGGCGGGCAGGTTCCACTGCCGTTCGATCGTCGCGAGCACCGAGGTGTGGTCGTGGACGACGTTCGTCACCGCGCGCTTGCGTGCGTACGGGCTGACCACGACGGCAGGAACGCGCGGACCGTACATGTTGTAAGCCCCGGGCAGGCTGTCGCTTTGCAGGTTCGGTTTCCAGCCGTCCGGTTCGAGCGCTCGCGGCGGCGCGACGTGGTCGTAGTAGCCGCCGTGCTCGTCGTAGAACCAGATCAGCAGCGTGCGGTCCCAGTTCTTGCCGTTCATCACCGCGTTGACGACCCGGGCGACGAACGCCTCACCGAGCTGGACGTCCTCCGGGTTCTCCTCGGACTCGCACGTCGTGTCGATCGCGGTGTCGGGCAGCCGGGTGAAGGTCGGAATCGGGGCGGGCAGCGACTCGATCACGCCGGGGATCTCGCTTTGGATCGCACCCATGTTGCAGTCGACGAGGCTCACGGCCGGCAGGTTGCCCACGGCGGCGTCGAGGTAGAACTGCTCGATGCGGCGCAGGTTGGCGGCGTGCCGCAGCTCGGTCCCGAGGATGATCGCCGAGGTCGGCGCGTCACTGAAGTAGTTGGCCCACGAGATGCCGTGCTTGCTCAGCTGGTCCCAGATCGTGCCGTTCTTCGGGTACGTCGTGAGCGTCTCCATGCCGGTGTGGATGACGCCCGTGGCGGTGCCGGCCATCAGGAACCGCCGGTTGGGGTAGGTCTGCGCCGGCACCGAGCAGAACCAACGGTTGGCCAGCGTGAACGTCTTTGCCAGCGAGTAGTAGAACGGCAGCTCGTCTTCGGTGTAGTAGCCCATAGAGCCGGGGCCGGTCTGCGCGAAGCCGGTCATCGCGCCGTTCGCGATCTGGATGTGGGAGTCGTTCCACGACTGGCTCCCGGAGTCGCTGGCACCGATCGCGCCCGACTGCCGGTACACGTACATCCGGTCCTTCTCCAGCGGGTTCCAGTTGACCGGCTCGTCCCGCTTGTTGAACGTGAACCCGTCGGCCTTCGGCTGGCCGCTGACCGGCAGCATGCCGAGGTAGTTGTCGAACGAGTGGTTCTCCTGCATCACCAGGACGAGGTGGTCGAACGGGAACTCGCCGGTGTTCTTGCCGACCGCGCGGCCCGGGAACGGCAGCGAGCCTGCCTCGCGGATGCGGCGAGGCGTGGGCGAGGCGGCGAGGGCCGAGCCGGATGGGCGGATCGCACCGAACGTGCCGAGCGCCGCCGCGGCAGCGCCGTACTGCAGGAGGCGGCGACGGCTCAGCCGAGCCGAGTGCGAGTCGGTGTAGCGAAGCGGATCCACGGCATTCATCTTTCGCCGCAGAAGGGCGCTTCGCCTGCCACCGTCAGGCGAAGGAGAAGTGAACTCTCGCGACATCACATTTGGGGAGTTGAGGGGAGTTGAACCCCTGACCCCATCGTCGGGAAGATTCATCGACGACGGTTCGAGCTGAGGCGTGAAAACCTACACAAGACTGCAGGTTCACCCGGCATTTAGGTCGCGGGTCGGTCTCGGATCGCAATTGGAATCTGCAGAAGGGTCCAGATTTCCCATCGCCTTGCAGACCCCCAGGGCTACCGCGAGAGCTTCGAATCTCACATTGACTGTAGATTTCTTGCCGGGTCGTGGGCATAATCTCTAGCCTTGTGGAGGATTCGCCCAGGCTGGTTCGGATCGGTGAGGTAGCCCGGACCCTGGGCGTGTCGCCATCGCGGGTGCGGCAGTTGGCTGACGAGGGGGCCATCCCCTTCGAGCGAACGGCGGGAGGGCACCGACTATTCGACCTAGGGGCAGTTCGCCAAGCGCAGGCAGCCCGCGAGCTGCCGCGATCCCGGCAGAGCCGGCCTCCAGACGTACCGGACTGGCAGGAGATCGTCCGTCTCGAGGCGGCAGACGAGGCTGACGTTTGGTCTGAGGTGCGTGGCGCGCTCGACCTCGCTGACTCACCTGCTCGACGAATCATGCAGTACGCGTTCACGGAGATGCTGAACAACGCCATAGATCATTCCGGCAGCTCGCCGGCGTCAATCTCTTGGTGGGTACGGCCGAGCGCATGGACGTTCGAGATCCTCGACGATGGCGACGGAGTGTTTCCGCATCTGCGGGACGGAGCAGGGCTCGAGGACCTGTTCGCCGCGATCCAGGAGCTGACGAAAGGCAGGACGACGACCGATCCGGCTCGGCACACCGGTGAGGGGATCTTCTTCACGAGCAAAATGGTCGATCTGTTCATCCTCGAATCTGCCGGCCTCGCGTGGGTGGTCGACAATCTTCGAGACGACCAGGCAGTCGGGATCGCCAAGACAACTGTGGGCACCCGCGTCATCTGCGAGGTCGACCCGAAAACCAACAGACAGACCACCGATGTCTTCCGCCGCTTCTCCGACGATGACCATCAGTTTTCTCGGTCGCGAACGGCGGTCCACCTCTTCGGCCTCGGAGTCCGATTCGTTTCGCGATCCGAAGCCAAACGACTCCTGCACGGGCTCGAACGCTTCCGCGAGGTCGAAATCGACTTCACCGGTGTGGATGAAGTCGGACAGGGCTTCGTCGACGAACTCGTTCGTGTGTGGCCTTCACAACACCCCGACACGCACATCAACCCGGTGGGGATGAACGAGGCCGTCGACTTCATGGTTCGGCGCGGCCTCGCGAGATCAAGCGAGGGTTAGCTGACCGATACCCGCCGCCCGCGAGCGCTCGCCTTCATCGATCCATACCGGACAGCGGGCCGCCGACATCCAACAGGGCTCGCCGACATCCGTGAGCACACGCCGACCTCACGGTCCAGCCACGGTCCAAGCTCTTCTCAGTGGATATCCACGTCGGCGTGATTCGCACTCGCAAGCCGCTGACCTGCGGCGATGCTGTGGTCGAATCGGTGGAGCTGAGGGGATTCGAACCCCTGACCCCCTCGTTGCGAACGAGGTGCGCTACCAACTGCGCTACAGCCCCTTGAGCGGCGACGAGTCTAATCCTTCGCGATTGCCGGCTGACGGTGCTCTAGGACATCGAGGCGGCAATCGCGGTGGCGGTGGCTAGTCGTTGACCGCCCAGCGGCGATCGAGGATCGCCTCGAGGTCGTCGTCGGTCTGCAGCTCGATCGCCGGTTCGACCGGCGGCAGCAACCGCTCGCGGGGGGTTTCGTAGACCGGACGGGACGCCGCAACCGGCTTGGTGGCGTACGTCGGCTTCGGCACCGGGACCGGCTCCCACGGCTTGCCGCCGACCGCCCGCACCTCCGCCGCGGCATGGGCGGCCGCACGCGCCGCGCGCTCGCTGCTGTAGACGTGCTCCGGCTCCGCCTCGAACTCCGGCTCAGGCTCGACCTCAGCCTCGACATCGGCTGCCGCAACGTTCGGCTGCAGATGGTCGTCGTCTTCCTGGTCGAAGAAGCCGTCGTTGCGGGCCCGGTGAGCGGGCGTCGGAGCCGACGACGCTACGAACGCCGAGTCGGTCTGTTCCCACGGGGCGGTCTGGTCGAAGACCGCGTCGTCGGCCGCAGCGGGCGGCTGGTCGGCGCTGACGCGGGTGACGAGGCGGGTGTCAGCCGCGGCCGGGACCGGCCCGCGGTGCACGGTGATCCCCTCTTCCCAGTGCGCGGGCTCGGCGCGCTCCCAGCCGCCGTCGCGCTCGAGCTCAGCGAGCTCGGCGCGTTCCCGGCGCCGGGCAGCCGCACGACGCCGCGCCGCGGCGGCACGCACCGCCTCGCGGCGCAGGTGTACGGCGTAGCCGGCAGCAGCTAGGTCGAGCAGCACCTGGACCACCCACAGCAGCAGACCACCGACGGCGGCAGCGGCCACCAACGTGGCGAGGACGCTCAGGGCCAACCCGACGAGCAGCTGCCGACGGCGGCGGGCGAGGTCGCGCTTGCGGCGAGCGGCGAGCGCGTCGGGGGCCGACGCGCCGGACACGTGGACGAGGACTTCTGGAGCTGTCTCGCGCTTCATGGCACGCGCCTCGCGCTGGACGGACTGGGGGTGGCCGTACGACGACGTCTGCACGTTTCGCTGGGTGGGACGGGCGCCGTGGCTGGACAAGGTGCTCATCGCGGTCGAGAACCGGTCGACGGAACGGGACTCCTCGACCTCGTCGTGACGTCGCAGCCACATGGGGACCAGCACCACACCCCACATGAGGATGAGGCCGAGGATGATTACCGGGCTCACGTCAGATCACCACGCACGACTGGCCCACAATATGAGGCCAACGACAGGTGACGTCCATCGTGGATAGGACGCTAACGAGCGATCCGCCGTTGGGCACGGACCTACGTCGGTGTGTCGCCGAACGGCTCCCGAACCCGGCTCCAGCGGGCCAGCAGCCCGCCCGGGACATCCTCGCGCACCAAGGCGTAGGTCAGGTGGTCTCGCCAGTCGCCGGAGATGTGCAGATAGCGCTGCCGGGTGCCCTCCAGACGGAAGCCCAGCTTCTCGACCACGCGCTGGCTGGCGACGTTCTCCGGGCGGATGTTGATCTCGATCCGATGCAGGCCGACCACGCCGAAACAGTGGTCCGTGGCAAGCGCCACGCACGTCGGCATGACCCCCCGGCCGGCGACGCGTTGGTCCACCCAGTAGCCGATGCTGGCCGACTCCAACGAGCCGCGGACGATGCCCGACACGTTGAGCTGACCTGAGAACCTGCCGTCGACGACGACCGCGAACGGCAAACCGCGACCGCCGCGGGCTTCGGCTCGCAACCGCCGCGCCATCGAGACGAAGACCGGGCGCGACGACGCGAAGATTCCCGAGCCGCCCGGTGGCGTCGCCTCCCACGGTCGTAGCCACTCGACGTTGTGCTTGCGCGCCTCGACCCATGCGGCGGCGTCGCGAACCCGCAGCGGGCGCAGCCCGACCGTGCCGTGGTTGAGCTCGGCCGGCCAGCCGGGAGCCAGAGTCATGCTGCCGCCGGCGCCGTCACGGCTGGCGGCGCTCCAGCATCATCACGGTTGCCGGCTCGCCGCGGTCCAGGATCGCGACCTCCTCCGGTACGACGATCAACGCGTTGGCCGACGCGAGCCCCGCGATCTGACCCGAGCTCGCCCCGTGCGTCACGCGGACGGTGTAGGCGCCGTCCTCGACGGCCAGCCACGCCGCGAGATAGCTGCGGACGCCGGGCGCCGACCGGATCTGGTCGTGCAGCCTCGCCCGCACCAGCGGCCGGGTGATCGGTTCGACGCCGATCATCCGGCGCAGCGCGGGACGCACGAAGGCCTCGAACGACAGGTACGCCGCGACCGGATCGGACGGCAGCGCGAAGAACGGGGTGTGGTCCGGGCCGATCAACCCGAACCCCTGCGACGAACCCGGGTGCATGGCCACGTGGTCGAAGCTCACCTGACCGAGCCTCGAGACCACCTCGCGAAGCACGCCGGACCCTCCTCCGGACCCGCCCGCGGCGATCACGACGTCGGCCCGGATGAGCTGGTCCTCGAGCGTGTCGGCGAGCACGCCTGGCTGGTCGGGCACGATGCCGACGCGGAAGGCGATCGCGCCGGCCTCCTCAGCCGCCGAGGTCAGCAGCGCGCTGTTGGCGTCCGGCCGCTGACCTCGTGCCAGCTGCTGGCCCGGCTCGACGAGATCCTGGCCGGTCGACATCACGACGACGCGAGGTCGCGGCATCACCGCGACCCGGTCACGACCCACGGCCGCCAGCAATCCGATCTGGGCCGCGCCGAGGTTGGTCCCCGCCGCCATCAGCCGGGTGCCGGACGGCGCTTCGCTACCCGCGGCGTTCACGTAGCGGTTCGACCCGGCCGGCCGACGGATCGCGACGTTGGCCATGCCGCCGTCGGTCGCGCCGTACGGCACGACGGCGTCGGCGCCGGGCGGCATCGGCGCGCCCTCCATGATCCGCACGGACAGCCCGGGCTGGACGGTGTACGGCGTGTTGCTGCCGGCGACCACGTCCCCGACCACCGGCAGCACCGTCGGGGTATCCGGCGTGGCGAGCCGGACGTCCTCGCTGCGAACCGCGTACCCGTCCGCCGCCGCCATGTCGTAGGGCGGCAACGGGAATGTGGTGAACACGTCCTCGGCGAGCACGCACCCGTGCGCGTCGGAAAGGGTGAGGACCAGGCTGCCCAGCGGGGCGACGGCGGTGAGGATCTCCTGGAGATGGACGTCGACCGGCTTGAGGCCCTGCGTCACGTGCCGGCCTGCGTCATGGCTCGATCGGGTGGTCCGGCGCGCCGGAGGCACGCCCGCTCGCGACGAACTCGGTCAGCCAGGCCCGGAACTCTTCGCCGAGGTCGGAGCGGTCGCAGCCGAGCTGGACGACGGCCTTGAGGTAGTCCGCCTTGTCACCGGTGTCGTAACGCCGGCCGCGGAACACGATGCCGTGGACCGGACCGCCCGCGCCCGGTCGGTCGATCATCTCGGCGATCGCGTCGGTCACCTGGATCTCGCCGCCACGGCCGGGCTTCGTCGTACGCAGCACGTCGAAGATCTCGGGACTGAGCACATACCGGCCGATCAGCGCGAGATCACTCGGCGCCTCCTCCGGTGGCGGCTTCTCCACCAGGCCGGTCACCCGGACCACGCCGTCTTCGTCGGTGGGCTCGATCGCCGCGCAGCCGTACATCCCGATCGACTCGTGGGGCACCTCGAGCAGCGCCAGGACGCACCCGCCGCGCTGCGCCTGTACCTCGACCATCCGGCGCAGCAGGTCGTCGCGTTCGTCGATCAGGTCGTCTCCGAGCATGACCGCGAAGGGCTCGTGACCGACGTGCTCGGCCGCGCACAGGACCGCGTGACCAAGGCCGAGCGGCTCGCCCTGACGCACCGAATGGATCGTTGCGATCCCGGTTGTGGCGCGCACCCGCGCGAGCAGGTCAGCCTTGCCCTCCAGCTTGCGCTCGAGGTCGGCGTTGCTGTCGAAGTGGTCCTCGATGGCGGACTTGCCGCGCCCGGAGATGAACAGCACGTCGGCCAGACCGGAGCGGGCGGCCTCTTCGACGATGTACTGGATGGCCGGCTTGTCGACGACCGGCAGCAGCTCCTTCGGGATCGCCTTGGTCGCCGGCAGGAACCGAGTGCCGAGCCCAGCCGCAGGGATGACGGCCTTGCGCACCGACGACATGCCGCCACAGTAGGGCTAGCGCAGACTGAACGCGTGGCGGGCCCGGGCGAAGACGTCGCGGCGGTGAAGCGCGCAATGCGGCGAACCGCGTTGGCCGCCCGGCGGTCGCGCACACCCGAGGACCGCATAGCCGCGGGCGCGGCCGTGGCTCGTCACGGCGTCGCACAGTGGCGCGGCAGTCGCCGTGTCGCGGCGCATCTCGACTTCGGCACCGAGCCGCCGATGCGCCCGCTGCTCGACGCTCTCGCTGCCGGCGACACAGAGATCGTCATACCGGTCATCGACGGGGACGAACTCGACTGGGTCCGGTACCTGCCCGGCGGCGAGGTGCAACGCAACTCGCTCGGGATCGCCGAGCCGACCGGGACCCGGCTCGGTGCCGCTGTCCTGGACTCGGTCGACGTGGTGCTCGTCCCGGCGCTCGCCGTCGATCCGGCCGGTCACCGGCTTGGCCGGGGCCGGGGCTTCTATGACCGCGCGCTGCGCCGCGTGTCCGTGCCGGCAGTCGCGATCGGGTACGACGACGAACTTGTCCCGGCGGTACCCGCAGAGCCACACGACCGCCCGGTGCAGGCGATGCTGCGCCCGGCCGGCTACGTCCCGTTCTTGCTGCCCACCGAGCCGGTGCCCGACCCGGTCTGAGGCGGCGCGACGTCGAAGGCCGGGTCGGACTCGGATGGCAGTCCGGCGCGAAGCGACTTCGCCGCGCGACTCGGGGCCGCGCCACCGGCGACCCACTGCCGCCACGGCATGTTCCAGTCCTCGGTGCCCGGGTCTCCCGGGTCCGGCGGGCGCACGCCGTCGAAGACGTCGATGATGTCGCCGCGGTTCGACCAGTTGAAGAACCACTCGGCGTCCTCGGTGCTGAGGTTCACGCAACCGTGCGAGACGTTGGTGTGGCCCTGGTCGGACACCGACCACGGCGCGGCGTGGACGAACTCGCCGCCGTCGGAGATGCGGACGTCCCAGTACACGGTCTCGTCGTAGTAATCGGGGTTGCCCGGGAAGATGCCGACCGTGGCGGAGTTCATCTGCACCACCGGCGACTTCTCGATGGCGATGTGGACGCCGTCCATCGTCGGGTACTGGTCGCGCCCGGTGCTCACCGGGAAGGTCTTGATGAGAGCGCCGTTGTCGTAGACGTGCATCTCGTGGGTCGCGATGTCGACCTCACTGACGTGCGCGTCACCGATGTGGAACGACGTCTGGTGGATGCCGTCGCCGCCCCACAGCCCGTGGCCGAAGTTCAGGCCCTGGAGGTCCGCGCTGATCGTCACCGACGTACCCGGCTTCCAGTACGTCGGCGGACGCCAGTGCACCTCGCGGTCGTTCATCCAGTGCCAGGCGCCGACCACGCTCGGGCTGGTGCGTACGGCGAGGCGGCCCTCCACCGCCGCCCGCATCCTGGTCGGAACGTCGTAGTTGAACGTCGCGACGACGGGCGACCCGATGCCCACCGTGTCGCCGCCGCCCGGCGACAGCAACGCCAGCATGCGGCGCTTGGAGTCCGTCGAGTGCAACGAGAACGTCTTCGTCGTCACGTGATGGGCCAGGTCGGCGTAGCTGACCGACGCCTTCAGTCGGGTCAGCGGCGCGAAGCTGGAGGTGCTGGTCCAGGCCGAGTGGTCCGCGGTGAAGGTGCCGGGAATCTGCTGGCCGTCGGGCTCGGCCACCGACACCGTCGTCAGCGCACCGTTGCTCACCTTGAAGATCAGTCTGCGGCTCAACGGCAGCGCACTGCCGTGCAGATGAGGGACTCGCAGCGCAGCCGGCGGTGGGGGCTGCGAGGATCCCGCGAGCGAGCCGCCCCCGGATGAGTGACCGGTCTCGACACCGACGGTCACACCGACCGCCGCGAGGACCGCGACAACGGCCACCGCCGCCACAGTGGTGGCGCGTGACTGGGGAAGCCGCATGCTGCTCGATTCTCGACTGGGGTGACCCATTGTGCCTGGTCGCGCCCGGAATGACCCCACTCGAATCGACGTTCTACCGGCCGATCGGGTTTACTTAGCAGTCGACGGCAGAGAGTGCCAGCCGGTACCGGCTGGTGAGAACGAGGAGCAGCAGATGCCCACCTACGAGTACGTCTGCACCAAGTGCGGCGAGGGACTCGAGGCCGTGCAGAGCTTCACCGACCCGCCGTTGACCAAGTGCCCGGCGTGCAAGGGGAAGCTGCGCAAGGTGTTCTCCGCAGCCGGCATCGTGTTCAAGGGTTCGGGCTTCTACAAGACCGACAGCCGCTCCGGCGCGAAGAGCGCCAGCGCGTCCAGCACGAGCAGCTCGGCCGGCGGGGATTCCAAGTCCGCCTCAGAGTCCTCGTCGAGCTCGTCCGGGAGCGGCTCGTCCACCGGATCGACGCCGGACTCGGGCTCGAGCAAGGGATCGGGCGACAGCAAGGTCGCCTGAGCGCGACCCCGAAAGTCCACACCGCGCCTCCGGCTCGCCGCGCCTCCACATCGGCAGCGCGCGCGGGCGAGTGGGCGGCCGCCGCGTGCAGCGTCGCCGGATGACCGGTGATGCCGGCCCGGGCGCACAGCTGCGACTGCTGAGCTCGAAGGCCTCCGATGTCCTGCAGCGCCACCGCCGGACGGTAGGCGCGGCACTCGCCGCCGCCGCTGTCGTCGTCGGCGCCAACGCCGCCCGTCCTCACCCTGCCGCCACCACGCGGGTCTGGGTCGCCGCCCGCGACTTGAGCGGCGGTGCGCCACTGTCCGCCTCCGACGTCCGCGCCGAACAGCTGCCCGAGGCCGACGTCCCGGACGATGCGCTGCCCGCCGACCACTCACCGGTCGGGCTCGTCCTCGGCGCGCCGGTACGCCGCGGCGAGCCACTGACCGATCTGCGCATCCTCACGATCAACTTGGTCGCCGCCAGCGGCGCGGCGGACGACCTCGCGGTCTCGGTGCGCGTCAGCGACGGACCGGCCGCGATGGCGCTGGTCAAGCCCGGTGAACGAATCGCGGTGATCGCGGCGCCCGACTCCGGCCTTGCCACTACGGGCACGGCCCGCACCGTGGTGCAGGATGTGCGCGTGCTCGCCGTACCCACTCACCTCACCGACGAGGACAGCGGGCTGGTCATCGTGGCCGCCACACCGGCCGAAGCGCGAGCGCTCGCGGGAATCAGCTCCAGTGACCGGGTGTCGGTCGCCGTGCGCCACTAGCGATGGAATCGACGTACGGCGTCTGGGGTTGGGGCGCCACCGCGGCCGACCAGCCGGCCGAGGCCGAGCTCGCAGCGCTCGCTCCGCTGGCGAGCGGGCTGCTGGGCGTGCCCGTCAGTGCGCCGGTGGTTCCGGCGCCGCTGCGTCCGCTTCCGCCGGACCGGGTGAGCAAGCGGTTGCCGCCGGCCATCGCCTGCCTGGCATCCGCCGCTGACGCCGACCGCGCCCGGCACGGGGTCGGCCGCTCCTACCGAGATGTGGTCCGGGCGACAGCAGGCCTCGTCGAGCACGCCCCCGACGTCGTCGTGCGGCCGGCCGAGGAGGCGCAGATCGTCGCGGTGCTCGACTGGTGCGCCGCGAACGACGTGGCGGTCGTGCCGTTCGGCGGCGGCACGAGCGTGGTCGGCGGCGTCGAGCCCGACGTCGGCGAGCAGTGGTCCGGCGTGGTCAGTCTCGACCTCGAGCGTCTGGCGGGCGTCATCGAGGTCGATCCGATCGCGCGAGCGGCCCGCGTCCGGGCGGGGACCGCCGGCCCGGCACTGGAAGCCGGGCTGCGGCCGCATTCGCTCACCGCGCGGTTCTACCCGCAGTCCTTCGAGCGCTCGACCGTCGGAGGGTGGGTGGCGACCCGCGCGGCCGGCCACTTCTCCGCCGGGCCGACCCACATCGACGACCTCGTCGAGAGCGTGCGAGCGATCACGCCCGCAGGCCCATGGGAGTCCCGCCGGCTGCCGGGGTCCGGCGCCGGCCCGAGCCCCGACCGGATGCTGCTGGGCAGCGAGGGCGCCCTTGGCGTGGTCACCGAAACGTGGATCCGGGTCCAGCCTCGGCCGAGCAAGCGCTGGACGGCGACGTACGCCGCGGCGGACTTCGACACGGGCCTGGAAGCGGTCCGCGCCATCATCCAGAGCGGGCTACGGCCGGCCACCTGCCGGCTGATCGACGCCGGCGAGGCCGCCGTGACCGGGACGCTGACAACCGGCGAAGCGCCGCTCGTCCTCGGCCTCGAGTCCTGGCACTCGCCGCTCGACACTGACGCCGCAGCGGTATCCGCGATCTGCGGCGACCACGGGCTGCGGCTCGTCGCCGCGGGCGACATGAGGGATGGTGGCGGCGGGCGTGACGCGGCCGGTGAGTCCTGGCGCTCGTCGTTCCTGCGCGCGCCGTACCTTCGCGAGCAGCTGGTCCTGCTCGGGCTGATCGTCGAGACGTTCGAGACCGCGACGACGTGGGACCAAATCGGTGCCCTCGTTCGAGCCGTCGAGTCGCGGACCAGTGCTGCCCTCCAGGCGATCTGCGGCGGCGGGTCCGTCACGTGCCGGCTCACCCACGTCTATCCCGACGGCGCGGCGCCGTACTTCACCGTCGTCGCCCCGGGCCGTCCCGGCAGCGAGCTCGCGCAGTGGGACGAGGTCAAGGCGGCGGCGGGCGAGGCGATCCTCGCGGCCGGCGGCACGATCACGCACCATCACGCGGTGGGCCGCGACCATCGGCCGTGGTACGACCGGCAACGTCCCGACCCGTTCGCGCACGCGCTGCGAGCCGTTAAGGACGCACTCGACCCGCACGGCATCCTCAATCCCGGCGTGCTGGTCTGATCCGGCGCACTGCCGCCGACCGGTCGGTCATCCGCGGCGTCGGCGGTTGTCAGTCTCGATCGTCGTAGTGCGGCGGGCGGTCGGCCGCGAGCTCGTCGTCACGGTCGTCGTCGGCGAGGTCGTCCCCCCACCCGATCTCGAGCTCGTCCGAGGTCACTCCCGGCTCGATCGGCTCCGTGCTCACGGTTCGAACTTGTAGCCGAGTCCCCGGACCGTCAGCAAGTGCTGCGGGTCCGAGGGCGCCGGCTCGATCTTGGCGCGCAGCCGCTTGACGTGGACGTCGAGGGTCTTGGTATCACCGACGTAGTCGCTGCCCCAGATGCGGTCGATCAGCTGACCGCGGGTCAGCACGCGCCCGGCGTTGCGCAGCAGGAACTCGAGGAGCTCGAACTCCTTGAGCGGCATCGGGACGCTGGCGCCGTTGACGCTGACCACGTGCCGGTCGACGTCCATGCGGACCGGACCGGACTCGAGGATCGACGAGGCGAGGTCCTCCGGCTCGGCGCCGCGTCGCCGCAGGACCGCCCGGATCCGAGCGACCAGCTCGCGTGCCGAGAACGGCTTGGTCACGTAGTCGTCGGCGCCGATCTCGAGGCCGACGACCTTGTCGACCTCGGAGTCCTTCGCGGTCAGCATGATCACCGGCACCTCGGACTTGGAGCGCAAGGTGCGGCAGACCTCGAGTCCTGACAGACCCGGCAGCATCAGGTCGAGCAGGACCAGGTCGGCGCCGGCGCGGTCGAACTCCTCGAGACCGTCCGGGCCGGTCCCTGCCATGGCGACCTCGAAGCCTTCACGGCGCAGCATGTAGCCGAGCGCATCGGAGAACGACTCTTCGTCCTCGACCACGAGAATGCGGGTCACTTCGCTCCAAACGCTCGGTGGGGAATCAAGAGGCTCCTGCCTCCTGAAGGGATGCGGCGACGTCAGCCGACGGGTCTCGGCGAGGACGCGCCGCGGGCAGCCGGATGGTGAAAGTGGTCCCGGCTCCGGGCCGGCTCCAGACGGCAACCTCGCCGCCGTGGTTGCCGATGGTGTGCTTGACGATCGCCAACCCGAGCCCGGTCCCGCCGGTCTCGCGGGAGCGCGCCGGGTCGACCCGGTAGAAGCGCTCGAAGATGCGCTCCTGCTCCTCTTCGGCGATCCCGATGCCCTGGTCGGTCACCGCGATCTCGATCACGTCGGCCCGGCCGTGCACGCCGACCGCGACCCGGGTGCCTTCCCCGCTGTAGGCGACGGCGTTGTCGAGCAGGTTGCCGACCGCGGTCGCGAGCTGCGTCTCGTCGCCGTAGACGACAAGGTTCGGGTCGCCACCTCGCGCGATCGTGATGCCCTTGACCTCGGCAGCCAGCCGGGCACGGTCGATCGCCTCGTCGACCACCGCGTCGACGAGCACCTCGTTTGCCGCCGGAAGCGGCTCGCCGCCCTGTAGCCGCGACAGGTCGAGCAGCTCCTGCACCAGGCGGGACAGCCGCTGCGCCTCGCGCTGCATCCGGCCGACGAAGCGGTGGACGGCTTCGGGGTCGTCGCTGGCGTCGAGCGCCGCCTCCGCAAGGAGCTGGAGCGCACCGACCGGCGTCTTGATCTCGTGGCCGACGTTCGCGACGAAGTCGCGGCGCACCGACTCGACCCGCTTGGCCTCGGTCAGGTCGTCGACGACGAGCGCGACCTCACCGTCGGGCAGCGGCTGCGCCCGTGCGCCGACCGTCACCATCCGACGCGGGAACTCGTTGGCGCCGAGCACGATCTCCTCGGTCTGTGGTGTCCCGGTACGCCGCGCTGCGCGCACCAGGGTCACCAGCGCGGACACGTCGAGTACACCCTCGCGGATGACACCGAGCTGCAACGCCGCGCTGTTGGCGAGCCGGACGCTGTCGTCGGAGTCGAGCAGCACCGCCGCAGTGGGCAGCAGCTGCAACATGGTCTCTGCGGGCATCGCGTCACGCTTCCTCGGGGAAGGTCGCGACAGTGCCGGCTCATCGGTCGGCGGCTGCTGCGAACGGGAGCGAATCAGCAACGTGCTCACGATCCCGACGAGCAGTCCTGCAAGCGCAGCAACAGCCACCGCCACGAATCGATCATAGGGACGGGATACCGCCCGACAGCGCCCTTCGCACCGTCCACGAGGGCAACGTTCTGGCTTTTCGACACGCCGACCACCGTCGTTCATCTCGTCGTTGCTTGTCGTTCACCGATCGCGAGAGAACGTGGTTGTGGTGGGTCGCGGCGCTACTAGGCTCCGCGAGGAGAGCACGTCATGGAGGCGCACCGTGCGAGACCAGTACCACGAGGATCTGGACAGCATCACCGCGTCCCTCGTCGACATCACGCGCATGGCCGGCAGCGCCATCAACCGCGCCACGCTCGCCCTTCTCGACGCTGACCTGCAAGCCGCCGAGTCGGTGATCTCGGGCGACGCGATGATCGACCAGCTCTACGAGCACATCGAGACCGCAGCCTTCGATTTGCTCGCCCGGCAGCAGCCAGTGGCGAGCGATCTGCGGGTGATCATCACGAGCCTGCGGATGGTGGCCGACATCGAGCGGATGGGCGACCTCGCACTGCACATCGCCAAGGTCGCGAGGCGCCGCTACCCGGCGAGCGCCATCCCCGCGGAGCTTCAGGCGACGGTGCTCGAGATGGGCCAGGTCGCGCAACGGATCTGCGCGAAGTGCTCCAGCGTGATCGCCGGCCGGGACCTCGCAATGGCGGCCGAGCTCGAACGCGACGACGACGTCATGGACGACCTGCACCGCCGGCTGTTCTCGGTGCTGCTCGACGAGTCCTGGCACGGCGGGATCGAGTCGGCCATCGACGTCACGCTGTGCGGCCGCTACTACGAACGCTTCTGCGATCACGCGGTGTCGGTGGCGCGCCGGGTCATCTTCCTGGTGACCGGCGAGAAGGCACCCGTCGACACCGTCGCGTAGCCCCGCCGAGTCGCTGGGCCGGTTCACCGACTGGCCTGCGGGCGTTCACTTCTCGTTCATCTCGAAGGGGCTCCGGGGTCGATTCCCGCCCCTAGCGTCTGCCTCGCCGGCCCGGACAACCCGGGCCAGACACATTCGGAGGTTCTGACGCCGTGAAGGTTTCGGTCGTAACGCGCACCGCCGGCATCGCCGTTGTCGCCGCGCTCGGTCTGGCCGCCTGCGGGAGCAGCAGCAGCGGTTCGGGGGGTAGCTCGGGTGGCAGCTCCACCAGCCTCAACCCGCAGGGCTCGACCTTCCAGGCCACGCTCGAGGCGCAGTGGGCCACCAAGTTCCACGCCCAGAACCCGAGCGACCAGATCACCTACAACCCGACCGGCTCGACCGCGGGCATCACCGCCTTCACCCAGGGCACCGCGCCGTTCGCCGGCTCCGACGTGACCATGACGTCGGACGAGCAGACTCAGGCCAACAGCGCCTGCGGCAGCACGGCGCTGACGATCCCGATCACCTCGGGCGGCGTCGCCGTCATGTACAACCTGCCGGGCCTCAGCAAGCCGCTGAACCTCTCCGCCGACACGGTCGCCGGCATCTTCATGGGTCAGATCAAGACGTGGAACGACCCGAAGATCGCCGCCGACAACCCCGGCGTCACGCTGCCGTCGACCCCGATCACCGTGTACTACCGCGCCGACGGCTCGGGCACGACCGACGTGCTCTCCGGCTTCCTCGACGCGGCGGCCAAGTCGATCTGGACCCTCGGCGTGGACAAGCAGTTCACGAACTGGCCCACCGGAACCGGCGCGACCGGCTCGAGCGGCGTCGCAGCCGGCGTGAAGAGCACGCAGGGCGGCATCACGTACGCCGAGATCACCTACGCGCAGCAGGACAACCTGCAGACCGCGGCGATCAAGGGCTTCGGGAGCAGCTACGTGCCGCTGACCGCCGCGAACGTCGCGAAGTCGATCCAGAGCGGCTTCGCCACGACGGCGACCGCGCCGGATCTGGCCGGCACGTTGTCCTTCGACAAGATGACGGGCTACCCGATCTCGACCGTCTCCTACGTCCTGGTCTGCTCGAAGTACAACAACGCCGGCACCGGCGCCCTGGTCAAGAACTTCCTGACCTACGCCGCCGGGGCATCGGGCCAGGCGGAGGGACCGGCGCTCGGCTTCGCGCCACTGCCCAAGAGCCTGGACCAGCAGGTCCTGTCCTCGATTGCCACTATCAGCTAGCACCTTCCAACTGATTCGATGGCAACCATCGCCTCGATCCCGGACAGCGCGTCGCTGCGGACCACCCGCTCGGGTGGCCGCGGCGACGCGGTGTTCCGCGGGATCGCCATCACGGCGAGCGTCGTCGTGTTCGTCCTGCTCGGGGCGATCGCGATCTTCCTCGTGGTCAAGGCGATCCCCTCGCTCAACGCGGACAAGACCAGCTTCTGGTCGACGAAGATCTGGTCCCCGACCCAGGGCAACGCGACCTTCGGCATCGCGGCCCTGCTCTTCGGGACCGTCCTCACCAGCGCGCTGGCGCTCGCGATGGCGATCCCGGTCGGGATCGGCGTCGCGATCTATATCACGCAGTACGCCCCGCGGCGGATCGCGACACTGCTCGGCTACGTCACCGATCTGCTCGCCGCCGTACCCAGCGTCGTCTACGGCCTGTGGGGGCTGTACTTCCTGTTGCCGCATCTGATCGGCATCCAGCTGTTCCTGGCCAAGTACTTCGGCTGGATCCCGCTGTTCGCCAACCCGAACAACCAGGCGAGCATCTTCAGCAAGTCGGTCTTCGGCGCTTCACTGGTGCTCGCGATCATGGTCTTGCCGATCGTCGCCGCCATCAGCCGCGAGGTGCTGCGGCAGGTCGACCCGGCCAACAAGGAAGCGGCGCTCGCACTCGGCGCGACCCGCTGGGAGATGATCCGCACGGCGGTGCTGCCGCCGAGCCGGCCAGGCATCATCAGCGCCGCGATGCTCGGCCTGGGCCGCGCGCTCGGCGAGACGATCGCGGTGGCGCTGGTGATCGGCGTCAGCTTCAAGATCAGCCCGCACATCCTGGTGCCGGGCGGCAACACGATCGCCGCCAACATCGCGAACTCCTTCGGCGACGCCGACACCATCGGACGCTCCGCGCTGATCGCGAGCGGTCTGGTGCTCTTCGTGGTCACGCTTGCGGTCAACCTGATCGCCCGCTACGTGATCCTGCGCTCGGGCACCGAGGAGCGGACCGCGGTATGAGAACCGACGCATGAGCATCGTCGCGAGCGAGCTACGCAGCCAGGGCATCCGGCAGGCCTCACTGCCGAAGTGGGCGCCTGCGGCGGCCACTGTCGGCGCGGTGCTGGTCACGCTGCTGCTGTTCGCCACGACCGGTTTCCAGGGCGACGCCGACTTCCTCGTGGTCGCCGTGGTCCTCAGCGTTGTCGCGGTCGCGGGGCTGAGCTGGCGAGTGGAGGGCCGGCGCCGGGCGGTCGACCGCATCGCCACCAACGTCGCACTGGTCGCGCTCTTGCTGACGATCCTCCCGCTCGGCTTCGTGATCGGCTACGTCGTCAAGCGCGGCCACACCGCCTTCGGTTGGAGCTTCCTGACCCACGACCTGAGCACCACTGGTCCGCTGCAAGCCGGTGGCGGCGTCGGTCACGCGATCGTCGGGACGGTCGAGCAGGTGCTGCTCGCCAGCGTCATCTCGGTGCCGCTCGGGATCATGGTCGCGATCTTCATCACCGAGTACGGCGGACGCCGACTCGGCACCGCCGTCCGGTTCCTGATCGACGTCATGACGGGCATCCCGTCGATCGTGGCGGGGCTGTTCGTCCTGTCGTTCTGGATCTTCGTGCTGCACCAGGGCTTCTCGGGCATTGCCGGGGCGATCGCGCTCGCGATCATCGAGCTGCCGATCATCGTGCGAACGTCGGAGGAGATGATCAAGCTCGTCCCGGGCGCGCTGCGAGAGGCGTCGTACGCGCTGGGTATCCCGAAATGGCGCACCATCCTGCGGGTCGTGCTGCCGACCGCGTCGACCGGGATCACCACCGGCGTGATGCTCGCGATCGCCCGCGTGATCGGAGAGACCGCGCCGGTGCTGCTGGTCGTCGGCAGCAGCAACTACTTCCACAACGACCCGTTCACGGGCTCTCAGGGATCGATCGGCGTCTACATCTTCCAGAACGCGACCTCGCCGTCGGACTTCAGCATCCAGCGGGCCTGGGCGGCGGCGATGACCCTGATACTGATCGTGCTGGTGCTCTACGTCGCGGCACGGCTCCTCACCCGACGCAACCGGCTAGCCGGAAGGTAGGCAGTGGTGGCAAAGCGGATCGAGACCGTCAACCTGTCGTGCTTCTACGGCTCGACCAAGGCCGTCGACAACGTGAACCTGACGGTGGAGCCGAAAAGCGTCACGGCGTTCATCGGACCCAGTGGGTGCGGCAAGTCGACGTTCCTGCGCTCACTCAACCGGATGCACGAAGTGACCCCGGGCGGTCGCATCGACGGCAAGGTTTTGCTCGACGACGAGGACATCTACGCCTCCGACATCGACGCGGCCGCGGTACGCCGTACGGTCGGCATGGTCTTCCAGAAGCCGAATCCGTTCCCGACGATGTCGATCTTCGACAACGTCGCCGCGGGCCTCAAGCTCAACGGGGTCCGGAAGAAGTCGGAGCTCGAAGACGCGGTCGAGCGCTCGCTGCGCGGCGCGAACCTCTGGGAAGAGGTCAAGGACCGGCTCGGGAAGTCGGGATCGGGCCTGTCCGGCGGCCAGCAGCAGCGGCTGTGCATCGCGCGCGCGATCGCCGTCGAGCCGCAGGTGCTGCTGATGGACGAGCCGTGCAGTGCGCTCGACCCGATCTCGACGTTGGCGATCGAGGACCTGATCGGTCAGCTCAAGGACCGGTTCACGATCGTGATCGTGACGCACAACATGCAGCAGGCCGCCCGGGTGTCCGACACGACCGCCTTCTTCACGTTGCGCGGACCCGGTCAGCCCGGCTATCTGGTCGAGGTCGACGCCACCCAGAAGATCTTCACCAACCCCTCCGTGAAGAGCACCGAGGACTACATCACCGGCCGCTTCGGATAGCCGACCGACCGGGGGCGCAGACTGGACGTATGCGGCGGACGGAAGTGGACCCGATCCTCGTCACGACCGCGACCCAGAGCCCGGCCGAGGAACGCCAGTCCCGGGAGCGCCGTTACCTGTTCACGATGGGGCTGCGGGTGGTGTGCATCATCGCCGCGATCGCCTTTGCGCGGGTGTCGTGGGTGATCGCCGGCATCGCGATCGCCGGATCCGTCGTGCTGCCCTGGGTCGCGGTCATCGCCGCGAATGCGCCGAAGCCAGGGGCGCGCGGGCTGTCGCCGACGTTGTACGAGGGTGAGCGACCTCGGGAGCTAGGAGAGCGCTAGCGCGAGGCCGGCGACCACGAGCACGAACAGCACGCCCACGATGATCTGCAGCCACAGCGTGAGGTCGACGGCGGGCAGCAGCCGGGTGCCGAGGTCGACGTCGTCGAAGTGGTTCATGTCCCCATGGTGCACGAGGACTTTTCCCTTTGCTAGCAACGAGAAAGTGACGTTCGTCGCCGTCACGTGACCTGTGTCACAGCAGGCGGGGGCTACCCGACGAAGAGGTGGACGATCTTGAAGACGACCGCGGCCGTCAGGCCTGCTGCCGGCAGCGTGAGAACCCACGCCACGAGGATGTTGCCGGCGACCCCCCACCGCACCGCCGAGAACTTCCGCGTCGCCCCGACCCCCATGACCGCAGACGTCGTGACGTGCGTGGTGGAGACGGGCGCGGCGTAGGCGTACGCCGTGGTCATGAGCACGGCTGAGGCAACCGTCTGTGCCGCGAAGCCGGCCGTGTTGTCGAGCTTGAAGACGCGGCGTCCCAGCGTGCGCATGATGCGCCAGCCGCCGGACGCCGTCCCCGCGCTGATCGCGAGGGCGCAGGCGATCTTCACCCAGACCGGGACGGCGAAGACCGACACGTGATGCGTGACGAGGAGCGCGAGCGTGATCACACCCATCGTCTTCTGCGCATCCTGCAGGCCGTGACCGAACGACATCGCGGCCGCGCCGAGCCACTGGCCCATCCGGAAGCCCACGTTCGCGTCGTGCGGGTTCGCCCGGCGGAACACCCACAGCAGCAGGAGCATGAACAGGAAGCCCCCACCGAAGCCGACCAGCGGTGAGGCGATCATCGGGATGACGACCTTCTCGACCACGGCGTGCCAGTTGACGTGGCCGCTCGACGCGAGCGCGGCGCCGCACAGCCCGCCAATCAGGGCGTGAGAGGACGACGACGGCAGGCCGAGCCACCAGGTCACCAGGTTCCAGGCGATGGCCCCGACGACGGCGGCGAAGACCACGACCAGCCCTTCGGTGGTCTGCGGCGCAGTGATGATGCCGCCGACGGTGTCCGCGACCTTCGTGGAGACCAGCGACCCGATCAGGTTGAACACCGCGGCCAGCAGCAGAGCGGTCCGGGCGCTCAGCGCACGGGTCGAGACCGATGCCGCGATCGCGTTCGCCGCGTCGTGGAAGCCGTTGGTGTAGTCGAAGCCGAGGGCGACCAGGATCAGGACGACAAGCCCCAGAGTCTCCACGAGTGCGGCGCTGCCTCAGGACTCTTTGACGGCGATCGACTCAACCGTGTCCGCGACGTGCTCGAGGGCGTCCGCGGCTTCCTCGAGCTGCTCGGCGATCTCCTTCAGCTTCATCACCGTCAGCGCGTCGTAGTCGCCGCCGAACAGCCGGGCGACGAAACGCCGGAACAGCTTGTCGGCGTCGTTCTCGAGCCGGTTGATCTCGATCCAGTAGTCGCTGAGGTTCGACAACGACTTCAGCCGGGTCATCGCGCCGGAGGTCAGCTCGGCTCCGCGGACCAGGATCTCGCTGAGCTGGTGCATCTCCAGCGGCAGCACTTCCAGGTCGTAGAGGATGATCAGGTCACCGGCGGCTTCGAAGTAGTCCATGACGTCGTCGAGCCGGCTGGCGAGCCGGTAGATGTCCTCGCGGTCCAGCGGAGTCACGAACGTCGAGTTGACCTTGCGCATGATCTCGTGGGTCCGGTCGTCGCCGCGATGCTCGAGGTCACGCAGCCGCTTCGCGTGCTCCTGACGCTGGACGTAGGTGCCGGTGACCAGCTCGTTGAGCACCTGAGCGCCGTCGAGGAGATTGGCCCCCACGGCGGTGAACAGGTCGTAGAAGGCGTTCTCGCGCGGAGTCAGACGTAGGCGCACGGTCATCACCCTAGGGCGAAGGTGAACGCCGGATGAACGCGGTCTCAGTCGAGGTCGAAGCCGCTGACCAGCAGGGCGGTGAGCTCCTCGACCACAGTTGCGCGGGGGACCTCCGGATGGTCCAGCCACCAGTCCCCGGTCGCCTGCACCATGCCGGCGATCGCCTGTGCCCAGACCGTGGCCCGCATCTCGCTGATCCCGCCGAGGGATGGCTCGTTGCGGATGCCGATCGCGAGCTCGTCGCCGAACCGGCGTACGAAGCCTTCGACGTCTCCGCGCACCTCCGGCTCCTCCACCGCGGCACGCTGGCGCAAGAAGCGGTAGACCTGCGGTCGTTGCTCGATCGAGGCGAGATAGGCGTCGACCGTCGCCCGGGTCCGGGCGGCAAGACCGCCATGGGTGAGCAGCGCCGAGCGCAGTCGTGCGAGCAGCTCCTCGATGTGCCGTGCGGCGAGCGCGCGATAGAGCCCGCTTTTGTCCCCGAAGTGCCGATACAGGATCGGCTTGGTGATCCCGGCCTCCGCCGCGATCACGTTCATCGTCGCGGCGCTGCCCTCCCGCTGGACGACCCGGTCAGCGGCCTCCAGCAAGCCGGCGCGGCGTTCCATGACCGATGCCGCCACCCCGCTCACCCCCGCTCCACTCATCGGCTACTTGACAGTAGGTTACCGACGGTAACACCATGGAAGGGTTCCTGGACGGCATCGGCGACCGCGCCGGACCGCACCCTTGAGGAGACAGTCGTGGCCGAGTTCTCGCTCGATCTCACCGAAGACCAGATCACCCTCCAGAAGTGGCTCCACGACTTCGCGGCCGACGTGATCCGGCCGGCCGCCGCGGAGTGGGACGAGCGCGAGGAGACCCCCTGGCCGATCATCCAGGAGGCGGCGAAGGTCGGCATCTACTCCGTCGACTTCATGGCGCAGCAGTGGTTCGACGACACCGGCCTCGGGATGGTCGTCGCCCAGGAGGAGCTGTTCTGGGGCGACGCCGGCATCGCGCTGTCGATCATGGGCACCGGACTCGCCGCCGCGGCGGTCAGCGCCAACGGCACCCAGGAGCAGATCGGTGAGTTCGTCCCGGCGATGTACGGCACTCCGGATGACGTGAAGATCGGCGCGTTCTGCTCCTCTGAGCCCGACGCCGGCAGTGACGTCGGCGCCATGAAGACCCGCGCGGTCTGGGACGAGGCCGCGGGCGAGTGGGTGCTCAACGGCACCAAGACCTGGGCCACGAACGGCGGCATCGCCGACTGGCACGTCATCGTCGCCTCGGTCGACCCGGAGCTCGGTACCCGCGGGCAGGCGTCGTTCGTCGTACCTCCCGGTACGCCGGGCCTCAGCCAAGGCCAGAAGTTCAAGAAGCACGGCATCCGCGCCTCGCACACCGCCGAGGTCGTGATCGACAACGTGCGGCTGCCGGAGAAGTACCTGCTCGGCGGCAAGGACAAGCTCGACGTCCGGCTCGCGCGGGTCCGCGAGGGCCTGAAGGCCGGCGTCCAGCCGTCCATGGCGACCTTCGAGCGCACCCGCCCGACGGTCGGCGCGCAGGCGGTCGGCATCGCCCGCGCGGCCTACGAGGTCGCTTTGGACTACGCCAAGCAGCGTGAGCAGTTCGGCCGGCCGATCATCGAGAACCAGGGCATCGCGTTCAAGCTCGCCGACATGAAGACCCGCATCGACGCCTCACGCCTGCTGGTGTGGCGGGCGGCGTGGATGGCTCGACAGGGCAAGACGTTCTCCGCGGCCGAGGGCTCGCAGTGCAAGCTCTTCGCCGGCGAGACCGCGGTCTGGGTCACCGAGCAGGCGATCCAGATCCTCGGCGGCAACGGCTACACCCGCGAGTACCCGGTCGAGCGGATGCACCGCGACGCGAAGATCTACACGATCTTCGAGGGCACCTCGGAGATCCAGCGACTGGTGATCTCCCGCGCGATCAGCGGCGTGCACATCAAGTAACCGCGCCGTCCGGGTCTGCGGTCGCGGTTCGCAGCCGTAGACACGGACCGGGTCAGGGACGACCGGCCAGTGTGGTCGGCGCGCCCACCCACGCCTTCGTGATCGTCGCCCAGCCCGTCAGCTTGAACCGGAACCGGCCGTCGTTCTTCGCGACCCGGATCCGCCAGGCCTCGCCGCTCTTGTCGATCGGTCCCACCAGGACGGTGCGGAAGTCGTCGTAGCTGTAGTGGATGTTCTGGCCGTTGACCGTGCCGAAGTTGCCGGGGATCAGCGTCGTGCGATGCCCGTTGGCGAGCAGCAGTCCCCACGGCAGGCCCGCAGGCTTGCCGAGTCCGCCGGCGTTGACCCAGCGCGCGACCCGCAGCCTGGTGAGGCTCTTGTCGTACGGCGCGGACAGGCAGACGACGTACGGGTGGGTCGCGGTCACCCAGCACGGGTCGTAGCCGAAGCGCACGTGGCAGCTGTACGCGTTGCCCGTGGTCGGCGAGTGTGACCGGCAGGTCGCGCCGCCGAGGGTGCGCACCACGTGGTAGCCGGAAGCGACGTAGCCGCCGGCACCGACCGGGCTCACCTGCTCGATGACCGTGGCCCGCGACGCCGGCCGTTCGGTCGCTGCGCCGGTCGGCATCACCCAGGTCACACAGCACAGTCCGGCCAGAGCCGCGGTCGTCACGATGCGTCCGATCACGACCACACCCTGCCAGACCGCCTAGCGCTGAGCGGCAACGACCTCTTCGACGTAGGGCAGCGCCGCTGCCCGCCACGCCGGGACGAGGTCGAGGCGCAGCCGACGGTCGAGCACGTCCTCAGCGGTGATCGCGCCTTCGGCGCGGATCGCCCACGCCGCCTCGCTGCGCAACGCGGGAACGTCCGGGGCGACCGGCTCATTGCCGCCGAGCGCCGCGACGGCGTCGGCTTCGGCGCCGAACCGCCGGCGCAACCTCGGCGCGTCGGCGGCCGGCCGTGACGCGACGCCGACCAGCGGCAACGCCGCGGTGCGGCAAGCAGCGTCGGCGCCGAGGTTCGTGACCGCACGATCGACGGCGTCCTGCGCCATCCGGCGGTACGTCGTCAGCTTGCCGCCGACGATCACCAGCACCCCGTCACGGTCGAGCAACGCGTGGCGGCGGGAGATGTCAGCGGTCTCGCCGTCGCTGCTGCCCAGCAGCGGGCGCAGGCCGGCGTAGCGGCCGATCACGTCGTCAGCGGTGAGCGGGGCGCGTAGGCCGGTCGAGAGCATCTCGAGCAGGAACCGCTCGTCGTCGGTGTCGACCGTGGGCTCGTCCTCGATCGTCTCGACGGGGTCGTCGGTGAGCCCGATGAGCACGGTGCCGTCCGGACGTGGGCAGGCGAACACGAACCGGTTGATGCTGCCCGGCAGCAACACGTTGAACGCCGCCGTCGGGTTGCCCAACGACTCGCCACGCACCACGAGGTGCGCTCCCTTGCTGGGCCGCATCGGCACATCGGCAACGAGGTCACCGGACCACACGCCGGCGGCGACGATCACGGCGCGCGCGTTGATCTGCACCGTCGTACCGGTCAGCTCGTCGCGGACCGTGGCGCCGTCACGCGCGATCTCCGTCGCCGAGCAGTGCGTGACGACGCGCGCGCCGAAGCCCGCTGCGGTCCGCGCGATCGCCACGACGAGTCGCGCATCGTCCTCGAGCGCGCCGTCGACGTGCACGTAGGAACCCTTGACCTTCCCGACCTGCGGCACGACTTGCCGGGTCGCCGACTCGTCGATCCAGCTCGTCGGCGGCATCCAGTTCGGGGTGCGGGAGGCGGCGCGCAGGCCGTCCGCGATGCCGAGCAGGACCCGGGAGACCGCCCGGCCGCCGCGCGGGTAGGAGGGATAGAACGGCATGAGGAACGGCATCGGCCGGATCAAATGCGGCGCGATCACCGTAGCGAGGCGGTTGCGTTCGACCGCCGACTCCCACGCGACGCCGATCTGACCGGCCGCGATGTAGCGCAAACCGCCGTGGGCCAGCTTGCTCGACCATCGGCTCGTCCCCGCCGCGAGGTCGCGACGCTCGATGAGCGCGACGGACAGCCCGCGGCTGGCTGCGTCGAGCGCGACACCGGCTCCGGTCACACCGCCGCCGACGACGAGCACGTCGACGACCTCGCCCGCCGCAAGAGCGTCGAGGTCGCGCTGTCTGCGCTCCGCAGTCAGATACGTGTCGCCCGGGATCGTCGTCATGGCTGCAACCAGCCGTCGAGGCCGGCGTCCAGCTCGTCGAGCGCACGATCTCGTCCGACGCCGTCGAGCAGCCGGGCGGACACGACGAACGGGAGCACGGCGACCAGCACCGCGGTGGCCATCACCTCTGGGTCCCCCTTGCGGATCGAGCCGTCGGTGTGACCGTCGCTGATCGCGCGCCGCACGTGGTCGATCGCGAAGCGCTGCGTCGAGCCGATCCGCTCGGTGAGGTACGGCAGCAGCAGATCCGGATCGACGTCGATCACCCGTCGGAACAGCGGCTCGTCCGGCAGCCGTCGTGCGACGTCGACGGTCATGGCCACGAGACGGGCGCGGGCTGTCCGCCGGCGTGACGCCTTCGCCTCGGCATCCAGCAGAAGGGCCGCGAAGTCGGTGGTCATCACGGCCAGGATCAGCGCCTCGACATCGGGCACCATCCGGTACAGCGTCATCCGGCTGACCTTGGCCCGCCGGGCGACGTCGGTCAGCGTCGTACGCCGGACCCCGACGGCAAGCACCGAGTCGCGCACCGCGGCGGCCACCTCGGCGGGCAGCACGGTCGCCGCTGGAGGTGCCACCTGGATACTGTGACGTTGGGACGTCATATGTCACACTGTAGCGCATGCCTCACTCCTCGACCTCAGCCGCGGGCGATGCCGACAACGGGTCGACCTGGACGTCATGGGGAGCGACGCAGCCGACGCTGCCCGCCTCCGCGCGGCGGCTGCTGGGCGATCTGCTCGGCACGCTCACGTCGCAGCACCCCGCTCCGATCGAGCAGGCCCAGCTGGCGCCGTCGCGGCTGAGCGACACCGTGCGCGAAGCGCTCGAGGCCGCCGTGGGCGCGGCAGCCGTGCACACCGACGACGTCACCCGCGCCCGTCACGCCGGCGGCCAGTCCTACAGCGATTTGGTACGACGGCGCCGCGGCGACGCCTCGGATGCGCCCGACGCGGTTGTCCGCCCGGCGAACGCTCGTGAGGTCGCCGCCGTACTGCGGGTGTGCAGCGCCCAGCGGGTGGCGGTCGTTCCTTGGGGTGGCGGCACCAGCGTGGTCGGCGGCCTCGCGGCGCTCGACGGTGGTCTTGCGGCCGTCGTCGCCTTGGACCTCAGCCGCATGGATCGGCTGCTCGCCGTCGACCCGATCTCGCGGACCGCCACCTTCGAGCCGGGCATTCGTACGCCGGCCGCCGAGGCCGCGCTCGCCCAGCACGGGCTCTCGCTCGGTCACGTCCCGCAGAGCTTCGAGCGCGCATCGCTCGGCGGCTACGTCGTCACCCGATCGTCGGGCCAGGGCTCCAGCGGGCGAGGCCGCATCGACGACATGGTCCTCGGGCTGCGGATGACGACACCGGTGGGCGAGCTCGTCCTGCCCGCGATGCCCGGCAGCGCCGCCGGGCCCGACCTGCGCCGGCTCGTGCTCGGATCCGAGGGCACGCTGGGCGTCCTGACCGAAGTCACGCTGCGAGTGCGTCCGATCCCAGCGACGACGCACTACGAGGGATGGGTCGTCCGTAGCTGGGAGGATGGGACCCGTCTCGTGCGGACGCTGGTGCAGGACGGCCCGAAGCCCGACGTACTGCGCCTGTCGGATGAGGACGAGACCCGGATCTCCCTCGCGCTGTCCGGGACCAGCGGCGCCAAGAAGCGCGCGATGGACGCGTGGCTTCGGCTGCGCGGCGCCTCAGGTGGCTGCCTGGTCATCGTCGGCTTCGAAGGCCCAGCCGCCGACGTCCGGCACCGCCGCCGCGGCATACGACGCGTCATGCGCGCCGGCCACGCGGTTGGCCTGGGCACGGCGGCAGGGAAGTCCTGGGAGCACAACCGGTTCTCCGGTCCGTATCTGCGTGACACCCTGCTCGACGAAGGGGTGCTGGCCGAGACGCTCGAGACGGCGACGACGTGGTCGAAGCTGCCCGGCCTCTACCAGGGCGTGCGCGAAGCGCTGACCGGCGCGTTGACCCGCGACGGGCGTCCGCCGCTGGTCGGCTGCCACGTCTCACACGTCTATCCGGCGGGCGCATCGCTGTACTTCACGGTGCTGGCCGCAGCCAGCCCCGGAGCCGAGCTGGAGCAGTGGGCTGCGGCGAAGAGCGCCGCCAACGCCGCGATCGTTGCCGCCGACGGCACGGTCACCCACCACCACGCGGTGGGCACCGCCCACCGCGACGCCGCAGTGACCGACCTCGGCGGGGCGGAGCTCGTGGGCGTCGCCGCGTTGCGCGCCGTCAAGGAGCGGCTCGACCCGGTCGGCATCCTCAACCCGGGCAAGCTGCTTCCCGACGGTCCCGGCTGACTCAGAGCCCGAGGGTCACCGTCGACGTCGGGGTACCGGTTGGAACCGGCGGCGGGCTCACCGGCGGCGGGCTCACCGTCGTCGTCGGTGTCGGGGTGAGCGTGGGCGTTGGCGTCGGGGTCAACGTGGGGGTCGGCGACGGCGAGAGCGTCGGGCTCGGCGGGGTGAGCCTGGTGGTCGCGTCACTGCGGAACAGCGTCAGCGCGTTCGCGATCTGCTGACCCAGCTCGGGGTTCAGGTTGCCTTCCTGCTCCTGGGTGTCGACCGCCGTACTCATCTGGGAGGCGACCGTGTCGAGATCGGTGAGGTCCTTGTCCTGGACCGCTGCCGCGAGCTGGCTCAGGTACGGCGAGAGGGCGTTCGACGCCTTTGCCGAGATCACCCCCTTGCACACCAGGTCGGTCAGGGTGTTCAGGTCGTTGCCGACCTTGCCGCCCACCGACGGCACCGCCGTCCCGCAGTCGGCGGAAGGGCCGTTGGCGTTCGAGCCGTTGCTGTGGTGGGACAGCGCGAGGACGACGCCCACCGCGATCGCGACCAGCACAGCGGCGCCGAGCACCCACGGCCACAGCGGTCGCTGCCGCGGAGCCGGGCGCACATAAGAGGTCTCTGCCGCCGCGGCGGTCGGGAGCATGCGGGTCGGCTGGGACATGACGGCGGTCTCGGCCGCACCCGCGACCGGGACGCCGATCGCCATCGTGGAGTCGGCCGCCGCACCGGACAGCCGCCGCAGCCGGTCACTGACGTGTGCGGCGGACAGCCGCCCGGCCGGCAGCCGCGCGAGCATCCCGCCGAGCAGGTCTCGCCACTGCACGGGCAGCGAAGCGGGCACGGCCGGCGGCCGGGACACCCGTGCCATCGCCGCTTCGAGCGGCGGCCCGTCGTACTCCCGTCGCCCGGTGAGGCACTCGAGGAGGAGCAACCCGAGGGCGTAGACGTCGGCGGGCGGGCCGACCGGCTCGCCGGTGACCTGCTCGGGGGCGAAGTACGCCGGAGTGCCGACCACCTCACCGGCGCTGGTCACGTGGCTGGCGTCGACCAGGCGCGCGATCCCGAAGTCGGCGAGGTGAACCCGCCCGTCCGAGGAGATCAGCACGTTGGCCGGCTTCACGTCGCGGTGGATCAGGCCCTGGCTGTGCACGTAGCTCAACGCATCCGCGAGCGCCGTACCGATCTCGGCGACGCGCTCGGTCGGCAGCGCGCCGTAGCGCAGCTCCTCGGCCAGCGTCGGACCTTCGATCAACGTCATGACCAGGTAGGGCCGTCCGGTCGCGTCGTCCTCACCGGCGTCGAGCACCGTGACGAGCGAGGGGTGGTCCAGCCGCGCGAGCGTGCGCATCTCCGCCTCGTGGCGGCGCAGCTCGTCGGCGACGTCTGCCCGGAACAGCTTGATCGCGACGTCGCGATGCAGCCGCTCGTCAAAGGCGCGGTAGACCTCGGCGACGCCTCCCGAGCCGAGCAGCGCGTCGAGCCGGTATCGCCCGTCGAGCAGGCGGTCGCCGGGCGGCGGAGTGGAGCTGGTCATCCCCTACAGGATCCCGGAGTCGGGGCTGGCTCGCGACGCGCCGCGCCGCCCGTGATCTTGTCGGGACTGACCGGTCGTGCTCTCACAACGAGGTCACATACCCCACCGCGGACCCGTCAGACCGGCCGGATGCGGCCCGATCCGACGAGCTCACGCCCCCGCGGCGCGCCGTACCCAGGCATCCCGGTGCCGCCTAGCATTGCTACGCCCCGCCCTCTTAGCTCAGGGGATAGAGCGACCGCCTCCTAAGCGGTAGGCCGCAGGTTCAAATCCTGCAGGGGGCACGAAACCGAGACGGTCGAACCCGCCGCGCCAACCAAGGCCCCCGTCGTACGAAGTAGCACACAACCCGCCGCGAAATGTCGCGCTTCTGGCGCGATGTCCGAATCCGTGGCCGGGTTGTGTGCTACTTCGAACGGGCGGGCCGGCTTGGGAGGACAATCTCGGGCGTCTCGAAGGGGTCCACGTGAAGCTTCCGAAGTCCGTTCTGCGAGAGCTCGCGGTCGCTGCCGGCGACGAGGCGCGGCTCGCCAAGCGCGACACCAGGCACACCGACGTGGACTGGCCGAAAGCCGGAAAGGGCCGCGCGGCGAAAGAGGTCGCCGAGGAGGATCTCGCCGCCTTCAAGGAGGAGCTGCAACGGGTGCAGCAGCAGCTCTACGCCAACGGCACCCGGGCGCTGCTGTTGATCTTCCAGGCCCTGGACGCGGCCGGGAAGGACGGCACGATCCAGCACGTCATGTCCGGCGTGAACCCACAAGGGTGCTCGGTCAGCTCCTTCAAGCGCCCGTCGGACACCGAGCTGCGACACGACTTCCTGTGGCGTTGCACCCAGGCGCTGCCCGAGCGCGGGCGGATCGCGATCTTCAACCGGTCCTACTACGAAGACGTGCTCGTCACCCGCGTCCACCCGGAGCTGCTCGCCGATGGCGGCATCGACAAGCACAGCGGTCTCTGGCGCGAGCGCTACGAAGACATCAACGCGTTCGAGCGTCACCTCGACCGCAACGGCACCCGAGTGGTGAAGTTCTTCCTGCACGTCTCCAAGGCCGAGCAGCGGCGCCGGTTCCTCGATCGCCTCGACGACCCCGCGAAGCACTGGAAGTTCAGTACGGCGGACCTCGCCGAGCGCGCCCACTTCGAGGAGTACCAGGACGCGTACGAAAAGGCCCTCACCGCGACGTCGACGAAGCACGCGCCGTGGTACGTCATCCCGGCCGACGACAAGCCGACGATGCGAGCGCTGGTCGCAGGGGTGATCGTCGACGCGATCGACCGCCTCGACCTCGACGCGCCACGACCGGCGGCATCTGCCGAGGAGCTCGAGCAGGCCCGCGCGCAACTCCTCGCCGAAACCGACTAGTCCTGCGGCGGCCGGTTGGCCGTCAACGGCAGCCGTGTCGCTGCCGGCCCGCGCGCCGCGGACCAGCCGGCAACCAACGCGGCCAACCCGATCAACGTCGCCGACACGAACAACGCCGTCGACAATCCACTGTGAAATGCGCCGTACGCCGCGTCGTAGATGCGATCGATGAACGACGGGAACAGCGCCTTGATGCCCGACAGCGACCCGCCCTTGGCGGTACCGCCGTGCTCGTAAGCGTTGATGATCGACCCCTGGAAGAACGACGGGATGTGCAGCTCGCTCAGCCGCTGCCGCAGGTCCGCGGTGAGGCGATGGTTGACCAGCCCGCCGAGGATCGCCACCCCGAACACCACTCCGAGCTGGCGCGCAGTGTTGGTGGCAGAAGCCGCCATCCCGGAGTGCTCCGGAGGTACGACGTCGAGCACCAGCACCGTTACCGGCACCATCGCCAGGCCCATCCCGAGGCCGGTCAGCCCAAGTGACGCGGTGAGCGCCCCGAACGACGGATGGGTCGACAGCAAGGGTTCGCTGATTGCGATGCCTGAGCCGGCGACCAGGCAGCCCGCCGCCATCGTCCAGCGGCCGCCCCTGCCCACGACGAGCCGACCGGCCCAGATCGCCCCGCCCACCATGAGCACGGTCATGGGTACGAACAGCGCGGCCGTCCGGTAGCCGCTGTACTTCACGACGTCCTCGAGATAGAGCGCGGTGAAGAAGAAGATCGAGAACGTCCCGAAGTACACGGCGAAGGAGACGACGAGCGCGGCGGTGAACCGCAGTCGTCGGAAGTAGCGGACGTCGAGCATCGGGTAGGTCGCAGCACGCTCGCAGGCGACGAACGCGAACAGGCAGACCGCGCCGACGACGAACAGCGCGACGATTCCGGCCGAGCCGTAGCCGGAGCTCTCGCCTTGGATCATGGCGGTGACGATCGAGCCGATCGCCACGACCCCGAGGACCTGGCCCGCGACGTCGACCTTGGCCGTCGCCGGGTCGGCGCTTTCGGCGACGAACGCCCGCGCCGCGACGTACAGCACCGCGCCGACGAGGACGTTGAGCCAGAACACCGCCCGCCAGCTCCACAGGCTGACCAGTACGCCGCCCACGAGCGGGCCGAGCGCAAGTCCGAGGCAGGACACCGCGGCCCACACGCTCAAGGCGCGCGCCCGCCCGCGGTGGTCGGGGAAGATGTGCCGCAACACCGACAGCGTCCCTGGCTCGGACGCGGCCGCTCCGACCCCCATGACCGCACGCGCCGCGATCAGCACGCCGCGGGAGCTCGCAACGGCCCCGGCGAGGGACGCGAGGCAGAACACGACAAGGCCGACCAGCATCACCCGGCGCCGGCCGAACCGATCACCCAGCGTGCCTCCAGTCAGCATCAGACTGGCGAACGCCAGGGCGTAGGCGTCGACGATCCACTGCAGCCCGGTCACGCCGAAATGCAGCGAGTCCTGGATGCTGCTCAGCGACACGCTGACCACGGTCGTGTCCAGGAACGTCAGGGCGAGGATCCCGCAGACCACGACCAGCGCCGCGCGGCGGCCGCGAGCGGCATCGGGCTCGTGCCGGGTCGCCACACCATCATGGTGATGCACGGCTGCGGCACGGCCGGGTCTTAAGGTCGAAACCGTGCTGGTCGGCGTCGTCAGGGAAGCTGCCGCCGGCGAGCGACGGGTCGCACTCACTCCTGACGCCACGCGCCGGCTGGTCGACGACGGCGTGCAGGTCGTGGTCGAGTCCGGCGCCGGGAGCGGCGCCTGGTTCGACGACAGCCAGTACCTCGACGCGGGCGCTTCGACCGCCGACGCGGCGAGCCTTCGCCGCGACTGTGACGTCCTGCTCTGCGTCGGACGTCCCGACTTCACCGCGATCCCCGACGGCAAGACCGTGATCGGCCTGCTCGCGCCGCTGCTCGATGCACCGCTGATGGCACGAGTCGCGGCCCGCCGCATCACCGCGATCAGCCTCGACGGACTGCCGCGCACGTTGACCCGTGCGCAGGGCATGGATGCGCTGACCTCACAGGCGAACATCGCGGGGTACCGCGCAGTCCTCGTGGCGGCCGAGCATTTCGACCGGTTCTTCCCCCTGCTGATCACCGCTGCGGGAACCTCCAAGCCCGCAGAGGTTCTGGTCCTGGGCGCCGGCGTCGCTGGCCTGTCCGCGATCGGTACGGCGCGACGTCTCGGCGCGATCGTCCGCGGCTACGACGTACGACCGGCCAGCAGCGAGGAGATTCGCTCGCTCGGCGCGCAGCCGGTCGAGCTCACTTCGGTCGCCCAGGGAGCCGGTGAGGGCGGGTACGCACGAGCGCTTACCGACGACGAACAGCGAGCCCAACAAGACGAGTTGGCCGGCCACATCGCAAAGCACGACATCGTGATCACGACCGCCCATGTCCCCGGCCGCCGGCCCCCGCTGATGGTGACCGCTGCGGCGATCAATGCGATGCGCCGCGGCTCGGTGATCGTCGACATGGGTGCCTCCGACCTCGGCGGCAACGTCGAGGGATCGCAGCCTGGGGTGGTCACCGTCACAGACAACGGGGTGACGGTGGTCGGTGCGGGCGACCTGCCCTCACGCATGGCCACGGCAGCGAGTACGGCGTACGCCCGCAACATCAGCGGGCTGCTGCGTCACTTTCTGGTCGACGGCGTCGTCACGATCGATCTCAGCGACGAGATCACCGCGGGTGTCGTCGTCACCCACGACGGCGCCGTCGTACACGCCGCGACTGCGGCGTTGCTCGAGGAGAAGGGGCAGCAATGACCGGCTCGTTCGTCGGGGACATGACCATCTTCGTGCTCGCTCTGCTCGTCGGGTTCGAGGTCATCAGCAAGGTCCCGGCGACGCTGCACACTCCGCTGATGTCGGGCGCCAACTCGATCCACGGCGTCGTCCTGGTGGGTGTGGTGATCCTCTCCGGCGAGACGCGCGGCCTGCTCGGCTACATCCTGTTGTTCGTCGCGGGTGCATTCGCGGCGGCGAACGTCGTCGGCGGCTACGTCGTCACTGACCGGATGCTTCAGATGTTCAAGCGCCGTCCCGTCGTACCGGGCAAGGACCAGCCCTCGTGACGCACTGGGAGACCGGCATCCGGTTCGCCTCGCTGTTCGGCGCGGTCTGCTTCGTGCTCGGTCTGCACCTGATGAACTCCCCCGCGACGGCCCGGCGGGGCAACGAGCTGTCCGCGTTCGGCATGGTCGTCGCGGTCGCCGCGGTGTTGCTCAACGTCGGCCACGGCGACGACGGCGCGGTCATGACCGGCACCCGGTGGGCGGTCCTGCTCGCCGGCGCGGCGGTCGGCGGCGCGTGGGGTCTGTACGCCGCACGGACCGTCCGGATGACGTCGATGCCGCAGCTGGTGTCGTTGTTCAACGCGGTCGGCGGCGGCGCCGCGGCGCTCATCGCGATCGCCGAGTACGACATCCACACTCACCCCAGCGCCGGCACCGCGACAGCAACGGTGCTCGACGTGGTGATCGGCGGGGTGACCTTCACCGGGTCGGTGCTCGCGGCCTTGAAGCTGCAAGGGCACCTGTCCCACCCCGTCGCGTTCCCGGGGGCCCGGCTCGCCTCCGGTCTGTTCGTCGCGGCCGCGGCGGCGGGCAGCGGCTGGGTGATCGCCGGAGCGGACCGCAAGCTCGTCCTGCTCGCCGTCGTGGTCGCGGCCATGATCTTCGGCGTGCTGATGGTGCTTCCGATCGGCGGCGCCGACATGCCCGTCGTCATCTCGTTGCTGAACGCGTTCACCGGGACCGCGGTCGCCATGGCCGGTTTCGTGTTGTCCAACGCGACGTTGACGATCGCCGGCGCTCTCGTCGGGGCATCCGGTTCGATCCTGACCAAGCTGATGGCCGACGCGATGAACCGATCGGTGGTCAACATCATCGCCGGCGGGTTCGGCACCGGCGACGCCGGCGCGGACACCGCCGGCGGCGCGAGCGGCCCGGTCAAGGCGATCGCGGTCGATGACGCTGCCCTCCAGCTCGCCTACGCGAGCAAAGTGATCATCGTGCCGGGCTACGGGCTGGCCGCCGCCCAGGCTCAGCACGAGTGCCGCGAGCTCGCCGAGGTCCTCGAGTCCCACGGCGTCGACGTCAGCTACGCGATCCATCCGGTCGCGGGACGGATGCCGGGCCACATGAACGTGCTGCTCGCCGAGGCCAACGTTCCCTACGACCAGCTCAAGGAGATGGAGGAGATCAACTCGGAGTTCGACCGTACTGACGTTGCGCTTGTCATCGGCGCCAACGACGTCACCAACCCGGCGGCGCGGCGGCCGGGCAACGCGGTCTCCGGGATGCCGATCCTCGACGTCGACCACGCGAAGTCGATCATCGTGATCAAGCGGTCGATGGCCTCCGGCTATGCCGGGATCGACAACGAGCTCTACAGCGACCCGAAGACCTCGATGTTCTTCGCGGACGCGAAGCAAGGGCTTGCCGCCCTCGTGGCCGCCGCCAAGACACTGGTCGCCTAGCCGGCCGCTGCCCTTCTCAGCCTCGGCTGCCTGCGGCAGGGCTGAACCGCACCGGCATCGACTCGTAACCCGACACGAAGTTCGCCGGACGGTACGCCGGCTCGGCGTCGTCGACCAGCGCGATGTCCGGGAGCCGCCGCAGCAGCGTCTCGAAGAAGCACACCAGCTCGAGGCGAGCCAGGTTGTTCCCGAGACAGAAGTGAGTCCCGATGCCGAACGCAACGTGGTCGTTCGGCGTACGCCCGATGTCGAACCGGAACGGGTCGACGAAGACCGACGCGTCGCGGTTCGCCGAGGGATAGAGCAGCAGCAGCTTGTCGCCGGCGGCCAGCCGTTGGCCGCCGACCTCGGTGTCGGCGACGACGGTGCGTGCCATGTTCTTGATCGGACTCACCCACCGCAGCATCTCCTCGACCGCCAGCGGGATCCGGGTCGGGTCGTCGATCAGGGTCTGTTTCGCCTCGGGGTTGCGTAGCAACTGGTAGAGCCCACCGCTGATCACGTGGCGAGTGGTCTCGTCACCGCCGATCAGGATGAGCAGGGCGTCGTGGATGACGTCTTCGAGGTTGACGTCCTCGCCGTCCGTGCCGCCCTGCACCAGCAGGCTCACCAGGTCTTCTCCCGGTGCGCGCCGCCGATCCTCGATCGCCGCCGTCGCGAACTCGCGGAAGCCGGCGTAGGCCTGCGCCGCCGGCAGCATCGCCTCCGGGTCGGCGTTGCCGACGAGTGCCTTCAGCATGTCGTCTGACCACTCGAGCAGAGACCGCCGCTGCGACTCCGGGAAGCCGAGCATGTCGCCGATGACGTGCATCGGCAGCCACGCGGCGAGATCGCGGACCGCGTCGCACTCGCCGCGTTCACAGACGTCGTCGATGATCCGTTCGCACCACGCGTTGATCGGCTCCACCGAGTCGGCGAGGCGGCGGGGCGTGAAGCCGCGGTTGACCATGTTGCGGCGGCGTTTGTGCTCCGCACCGTCCTGGTCGATCATCATCGGGATCGCGGCGTTGTCGGGACGGATCCCCCCGCCGTTGCAGAACTGCTCCGGGTGCAACGAGACGTACTTGAGGTCGGCATGGCAGGCGATGCCCCACACCTGGCCGTCCCAATAGACCGGAGCGTTCTCCCGCAGCCAGGTGAGCTCCCCGTGCGGGTTTCGCCCCCAGAACTCGCCGCTGACGAGGTCGATCGCCGGATTGACCGGGTGGTCGCCCTTGGCGAGTGTCGTACCGGCGGTCATCCGCCCGACCTCGGCAGGAAGCGGCCGTCGCAGCGGTAGCCGGTGGCAGGGTCGTCCACGCGCTCAAAGCCTCCGTTCTCGAGCTTCCACAGGATGTAACAGTGTGGCCCGCCCTTTGCGCTCGGATCGACCGGAGCGATCAAGCCGTTGGAGTCGAAGTTCTTGATCCGGCGCAGCGAGGCCAGCAGCGTCTTGCGGTCGAGAGTCGGTCCGGCGGTCTCGGCAGCCTGCTCCAGCATCCGGTCGTCGGCCCATGCGTACATCGCGTAGAGGTTGATCGGCTGTCCCGGATAGGTCCGCGTGAACCAGTACTGGAAGAGCTTGACCTCCGGTGTCTCGTCGGCGGGGTCGGTGTTGAAGAACAGGGCGTAGGAGTTCCAGCCGAGGATTCCGTTGAGGTCGGACTTCGCTCCTGCGTAGTCGCTGAGGAACGCCTGGTCATAGGCGATCGGGATGATGTTGATCAGACTCGACGGGCAGCCCGCCTGGCGTTCGTTCTGGATCATCGTCGCGGCATTGCCCGCCGGCTCGGTCAGCTCGAACAGCACCTGGATGTGCTCCTGCTGGCACAGCTTGACGAAGTCGCCCTGGAAGCTGCTGTTCGTCGGCTGCTCCAGGATGCTGTCGACGAAGTGCCATCCCTCTGCTTGCGCCGAGTGGACCATGTTGGCCTGTTGCGCGACCGCCGACGGGATGTTCTCGACGATCGACCCCACGTGGTCGAGCTTCGTCCCGAACTTCTGCTTGTAGTAGCGGAACATGCCGGTGGAGAACCCGCTGCCGCCGGCGGAGATGTCGAAGTGGTTGGGCGGGGTGTAGGCGGTCGGATCGAGGGCGACGTGGATGTCGGCGACACCAGGGTTTGCCTTCACGATCGAGGCGCCGCAGCCGTCGTAGAGGGCGAAGGTGCCCGACAGCGCGAAGCTCCTCCCGATCAAGCTCTGTGTCGCGTTCTCGTCCTGCGTGCAGCTCGCCGCGTCGTCGACCACGTCCACCTTCACCTGCCGACCGCAGATGCCGCCGGAGGTGCTGTTCACGTAGTTCGCGAACGCCTCGCCGCCTTGGACTGCTCCTTCGAACAGCCCGGACACCGGGCCGCTGAGCGTCGCGACCTCGCCGAGGGTCATCGTCGTCGCGGTCAAGCCGACGTCGGTCCCGCCCGAACAGCTCTGCGCCACCGGAGCGGTCGCCACCGGTGTGGTTGACGGACGTCCGGGATTCGCAGCCGAGCCGGTCGTCACACCTGCCGGCGCGCTGGGCTGCGACACAACGCCTGGTACGCCGGAGGGCGCGGCGGAGGCCACCGCGCTCGCCGACGCGACCGCAGCCACCGCCGGCGGCGGCGCGACCGCTCGGTCGTTCAGGACCGCGTGCTCTGCCTGGCTGCGCACGTCGCCGGGCAGCCGGGCGCCGCACGCAGTGGACAGCAGCCCGACCAGGGCGGCCGCCACGCGCAGCCGGCCACCGCGCCGCAGTCGGGTGCGGGTGCTCATCGCCGGTCGTCACCGGATCCCGGAAAGGCACGCTTGGCGCCGCGACCGCGGTGCGCCGAGACCCGCTCCTCGACCACCCCGTTCAACGACGAACCCCGCGGCCAGCCCACGTAGTGGGTGAGGAAGACGACGACCTCACGCAGCTCGGCTGCGGTCATCTCGTCGTTGGACAAGATCGCGTCCACCTGGATCGGCAGCACCGACCATTCGCCGAGCGCCGCGATCACCCCGAGCAGCAGCATCCGGCGGTCGCGGATCGACAACCCGTCGCGCGACCAGACCTCTCCGAAGAGGTGGTCCACCGTCATCGCGAAGAAGTCACCCGCCACCTCGGGCACGTCGTCCCAGGCATAGACCTCTGCCATCCTCGCCTTGCCCTGCGCATGGCGCTGGGCGCGATCGACGTCCTCAGTCATGCGCACCCTCCCGAGGCACTCGCAGCGCCGCCGCCAGCGACGCCAGTCCGAGCCGCCCGAACGGCAGGTCCACGCCCAGCGCGGCGCCGAGGTCGAGGGCGTGTTGCAGGTCCTTCTCGCCGAGCTCGCGGGTGTGCTCGAAGATCGGCCGCAGCGGGTCGTCATCGGCGTACGGGTCCTGCGTCGGCGAGATCATGACCACGGACGGGCCGCCGATGACGGCATCGCTGTGGCGGATCGCGGCGGCGAGATCGAGCACGTCGACGCCCGCGGCATGAGCGAGTCGCGCCACCTCGCCGGTCGCGGCGTAGCCGACGAACTGGAGCAGGTTTCGGACGACCTTCGCGCGGATTCCCGCTCCCGAAGCCCCGAAGTACAGCAACAGCGACGCCCAGCGTTCGAACACCGGCTTCGCCCGCTCGTAGGCAATGCGGTCTCCGCCCGCCATCGCGACGAGCTGCCCGGAGTCGGCACCCGCCGGGCCGCCGGTCAGCGCGACGTCCAGGACCGCCACGCCGCGCTGCTCCCCGGCGGCGGCCAGTGCGGGCGCCGTCTCCACGTCGATCGTCGAGTGCACCGCGATCACAGTCCCCGGTGCCGCGTGCTCGATCAGCTCCTTGACGACCTCACGCACCTGCGCGTCGGTCAACACGACGACCGAGATCACGCTCGCGGCCGACGCCAGGTCACGCAGATCGCCAGCGGCTCGGGCGCCGGCATCGACGAGCGGAGTCGCGGCCGCCGGGTCGACGTCGTACACCGACAGACCACCAGGCCAGTCGATGAGGCGCTTTGCCAGCGCTCCGCCCATGTTGCCCAGCCCGACGACTCCGACGCCGACGGCCGCCGCCTCACTCACGGCAGGGGCGGCCACAGCGGAGCGGGAAGCTCACCGCGGCGGTAGTGTCCCGGCAGCCGTTCGCCGCTGGCGGCGCGTTCCATCCGCGAGCGCATCCCGTCCGACAGCACGCCGGCGTTGATCATCTCGAAGAACAGCGAACCGGCGTTCATGTGGTCGAAGAAGTCCCGCTGCCAGGCCCACCCCTGCGGGCTGTAGCCGAACCAGCTCGCACCGAAGCCGGCGACTTCGTACGGCGAGCCGTCGGGTCGGGTCACGTCGGCGACCTGCTTCCAGAACCCGATGATCATCCCGGCACGGTCGTCGATCATCGTCGCCTGGTACGGGTAGCTCCACCCCTCGAGCCCTTCCATCTCGAGGCCGAGCGCCTTCTCCCGGATCTCGTCGCGACCGACCGCCATGAACTCGTCGTTCGCACCGCAGTTCCAGCCGTACGTCGCGTCGGGTGCGAAGAACTCGGCCAGCGCCGACCAGTCGCGATTCGCCTCGCACGACTTGTTGGCGTCCAGCCAGCGCTGCCAGAACGCCTCCATCTCGGTGCGGTCGGGCATCAGTAGCCTCCCTCGATCGTCAGCGCGCGTGTGGGGCAGTACGTCACCGCCAGCCGAACCGCCTCTTCGTGCTCGGGCGGCACGGAGTCGACGAGCAGCTCGACCTGGTCGGACCTGCCGACCTGGAAGACCTCGGGCGCCTCGAGCTCGCACATGGCATGGCCCTGACACAGGTCACGATCGACGCTGACTCTCATGACGCCCTCCGGGGACGCACGCGAACGGCACAGGGCTGCTGGAGCTGGACCACCATCTTGGAATGATCATTGCGGTAGGAGTCGGCCGGCTGCGCCAGCTCGAAGCGGTAGTCGCGCAGCAGCACCGAGAAGATGGCCTTCAGCTGCATCATCGCGAACGCCGCTCCGACGCAGCGATGACGGCCACCACCGAACGGGATCCAGGTCCACGGGTTGAGGTCGTCCTCGCGTCGCGGATCGAGATAGCGCGACGGATCGAAGGTGTCGGCGTCGGGAAAGTCCGGGGTGAGCCGGTTCGAGATCGCCGGGCTCGCCGCCACCAGGTCACCTTTGCGGACCGCGTAGCCACCGACCGCCAGGTCCTCGGTCGCGACACGCAGCAGCAGGATCAGGGGCGGATGCAGCCGAAGCGCTTCCTTGATCGCAGACTCGAGCCGCGGGATCTCCCGCAGGGCCTGGAAGCTGACAGCTGACCCGTCGGCGTACAGCTCGTCGAGCTCGGCGGTCACCGCGGCGAGCTCATCGGGATGGCGCAGCAGCTCGATCAGCGTCCAGGCCGCGGTGCCCGACGTCGTGTGGTGGCCGGCGAACATCAGCGAGATGAACATCCCCGTGATCTCGTCGGCGGTGAACCGCGGCTGGTCGTCGACGGTGAGCGACATCAGTACGTCGAGCAGGTCTTTGTCGCCGGTCACCGCGCCCGACGTGCGGGCGGCCATGATGCCGACCACCAGGTCGACGAGCGCCAGCCGCGCTTCGTCTCGTCGACGGAAGCTTTCAATCGGCGCATACGCGTCGACGTAGGCGAGCGCGTCGGTTCCGCGCTCGAGATCGTGGTAGTAGCTCGCGAACCGGCCGTCGAGCTGCTCGCGGAACTTCTGCCCGATCAGGCAGGCCGAGGACGTGTAGATCGTGAGCTCGGCGAAGAAGTCGAGCAAGTCGATCGTCCGTTCACCCGACCAGTCGGCAACCGCCCGCTCGACTTCCGCCGCGATGACCTCGGCGTGGCCCTTCATCTGCGGGCCTCGCAGCGACGAGTTCTTCAGCATCTCGGCGCGGCGTTCGGGCGGCGCGTCGAACACCACGCCCTGACCGAAGATCGGGGTCATGAACGGGTACGCCGCGCCTTGGTCGAGCAGCTCGTCCGGTGCGCGGAAGTACCACTCGTTGACCTCCTTGCCGCAGACCAGCACGACGTCGCGGCCGGCCAGCTCGAAGCTGCCGACCTCACCGCACTCGTCGTGCACGCGACGCATCAACCCGATCGGGTCGCAGCGCAGCTCCTCGAGATGGCCGTGTTCGTGCTCACCTCCGGACACCCGTGGTGGACGCGGCAGGGTCGGGCTCAGCATTGCGCGGCCGCCGTCATCGCAGCTCCTCGTGGTCGGATCTCATTGCAACGTCACCGACGTCGGCAGGTGCGCGAAGCCGCGCACGTTGACCGAATGGACCCGGTGCGCGTTCGCCTCGTCCACGTCGTAGCCCGAGACGCGCGACACCAGCTGTTCGAGCACGACCTTCGCCTCGAGCCGGGCGAGTGAGGCTCCGAGACAGAAATGCCGGCCCGACCCGAAGCTGAGCAGTTCGGAGGTGTCACGGTCGAGGTCATACCGGTCGGGTTGCGGGAACACCCGCTCGTCCCGGTTCGCCGACCCGATGAGCAGCAACACCCGCGAGCCGGCGGGCATCGTCACGTCCGCGACCGTCACGTCGGTGGTCGTCGTACGCGCCAGCATCTGTGTCGAGTTGTCGTAGCGCAGCGTCTCCTCGACCCACGCCGCCACTGCGGCGCGGTCACCCAGCGGCTTGGCCAGCTGTTCGGGGTGACGCCATCCCCAGTACCAGCAGTGTCCGAGCAGCTTCGTCGTGGTCTCGTTGCCGGCCACGACCATGAGGAACAGGAACGCGCCGAGCTCGTCGTCGCTGAGTCGTTCACCGTCGATCTCCACGTCGAGCAGCGCCGAGGTGAGGTCGTCTCGCGGTTGTCTGCGCCGGGTCGCAATCAGCTCCAGGTAGTAGACCGCGAGCTCGATCGAGGCGGCCGCTGCCGCTTGCGGCACGTCGTACACACCGTCGTCTCGGTGGACGACGACGTCGGCGAGGCGCCGCAGCTCGGCCCGGTCCGCCGTGGGCACCCCCAGCAGCTCGGACACCACGTCCATCGGCACCTTGCCGGCAACGTCCTCGATGAAGTCGAACGTGCCCCGCTCCAGCGCCGGCATCAGATGTGCGTCCGTGATCGCGCGCACCCGCGGCTCCAGGTCCTGGACGCGCCGTGGCGTGAACCCCTTCGACACCAGCCGTCGCATCCGGCCGTGGCGCGGCTCGTCCATGGCGAGGAACGACATCACCCTGGCGGCCTGCGGTCCGGTCGCCGCCGGGTCGAGCGAGACCCCGTCGGCACTGGAGTACCGCTCGTCATCACGGAACGCCGCCGCCACGTCGGCGTGGCGGGAGATCGCATAGAACCCGTGGTCGGTGTTGCGGTAGACCGGCGCGTGCGCGCGCAGCACCGCGTAAGTCGGATACGGGTCCTCGTGGATCGCATAGTCGTACGGGTCGTACGCCGGAACGGTCGACGTCATCGCGGTTCCGTCATCAACGCGGTTGCGTCCGCCATCAGCGAGGGCAGATCGTCGTACCTCGCATAACCCATGCCGGCCGAGAGCAGCGCCCCGATGAACGTGAACGTCAGGACCGCAGCAACCCGAGAGTCCTCGTCGCGGCCGAGCGCGTCCGCGAGCCGCTTGCCGATCGCGGAGCCGATTCGGTCGCGCAGGACCTGCACGTCGGCGTCGTGCGCGAGCAGGGCCGTCGTGACGCCCGCGGCGAGCTCCGGCTCGTCCGCGACGAGCAACGCAACCGACCGCATCGCGTCAGCGACGCGATCCGCCCGCCGCTGACGTCGGCTCGGCGCCGGCGGGTCGAGCGCGTCGAGCCGGCGCCAGAAGACCTCCGTCAGCAGGTGCTCCTTGCTCGCGAAGTACGTGTACGCCGTCGCCGGCGACACCCCAGCCCGGCGCGCGACCGCGCGCACGGTCAGACCGTCGAAACCGGTCTCGGTGACCTCGGCCACCGCCGCGTCGACGAGTGCGGTCACGGTGTCCGCCTGCCGACGCGCGAGCGCCCGACGGGGCGCCTCCGAGGCGGCCGGACTGGACACGTGTCCAGACACTAGACCGTCAGGGCGAGGTTGTGAAGCCGGCCTGCCGGGAAGGCTCGCGGAACCGGAACGCGGCACCACTGCTGATCTTGGCGATGCTCAGCTCGGGCGGCTCGGCGATCGGCGCAGCCTCCGGGTCGAGCCGGATCCGATAGGAGTGGAGCTCGCCGGCAGCCGGCGTCGTCGGGGTCAGCCGGGCGTGAGGGTCGAACGCCGCGACGATCTGGGCGAGCGCGGCGTCGACCGCGCCACCGAGGGCAGTGACCCAGGTGAGCGCGTCACCCTCCTGCGCGGCCGCACAGTCGCGAAAGCCGAGCCGCACCGCGTCGCCGTCGATCTCGACCGAAGCTGCGACGTAGCGACGCGGGGCGAGCATCGGATGGAGCGCCAACATCGTCGCGAGCCCAGAAAGATCGCCGGCGAGGCCGAGTGCGTCGCGCAGCCGCTGCGCGGTCAGCCCGCACCAACCGGTCAGCAGCCGCGGCAGGATCTGCGCCGCCCGGTCTGCGCCGAGACGGCGACTCACGCTGAGCAAGAGAGAGCGCAGCAACAGGTGGCTCTGCAGCGCGAACTCCTCGCAAGCCACCTCGAGGGCGGACCGCGAGAAGTCCTCCAACCGAAGGTCCGGATCGAAAGGACCGCTGTAGTCGGTGCGTCCGGCGCCGCCGGCGGAGTCGGGCGAGCGGACGTCGAGCTGCGCTGCCCGGGACCGGGCGACCTCCGCTTCGAGCGGGTGCGGCGCGACAGGAGCAGCCGCGGCGGTGATGTCGATGCGCCAGTGGCAGTGGGGAGTGCGGCCGGCGGGGACGCGCGGCGGCCGGTGCAGCGGCCGGATGGCGGCACGCGGATTGGTCGCTGCTGCTGTCGCGTCGAACGTCGGATCCTCGATCGTGTGGCACATCCCGTGAACGAAGTCCACGCCCATCGGCTCGACGTCCATCAGCGCGCCGCAGTGCGCCAGCCAGAACTCCGCGTGCTCGGCGTCGATCAGCCGGAAGCGGAAGTCCATGAACTCGTGCGGCGCGCCGATGTCGAGCTGCAGGTTCTTGCAGATCGTCTCCACACCGTCGCCGGGGAAGCGCAGCGCCTGCTGCATCCGCCGCGAGTAGACCGGACTGGCTGCCATCCACTCGTCGATCGCGATCTGCTGCATCTCCTCGCGCCCGACGCTCTCCATCACCAGCGCCATGCCGACCCGGTCCTGCAGATGGCCGTGCAGCAACCACTCCCGTCCGAGCACCGCAAGGGTCGGGTGATCCAGATCGGACAGGTACGGCGCGGCCGGGCTCACGGCTCCCGGACGCTAGTGGGCGGTCACTGCGCGAGCAAGCCGAAGCAGCCCAGGACGGCGAAGCCGACCAGCGGCCACGCCAGTCCGCCCGATGCGGTGAAGGTGAGCACGGCGAGCGCCGTACCGGCGGCCGTGCCGAGCCCGCGCGTCATGTTGAGCAGCCCGGCCACCGCGCCCGAGGTGCCGGTCGGCGCCGCGAGCATCACCGAGCGGTTGTTCGCCGGGGTGAACGTGCCGATGCCGAGTCCGACTGCACCCAGCGTCAGCGCGAGCACCGGGCCGGCCGGACGCGTCACGGCGGTGATCGCCAGCGCAGCGACCGTCAGCATCAGCCCTGATCGAGCCACTCGGCTCGGCATCCGGTCGGCGAGGCGACCGGCGAGCGGCGCCGCGACTCCGATGCCCAGCGGCAGTGCCGCGGTGAGCAAACCGACTGCGGTCGTGCCGAGATGACGATCGCGGGTCAGGAACAGCGGCACCACCACCAGCGTCCCGAACAGCGCGGCGTATCCGCACAACGCTGCCGACAGCCCTCGTCGCAGGCCTGGCGCGCTGAGGACGACCGGCTGCACGAGCGGCGCGGCGCTTCGACGCTGGTGTCGCCCGGTCACGATCGCGACGACGACCGCCGTCGCGCCCGCGACACCCGCCGCGACCCCGTCGCGCGACTGGCCGGCAAACGACATCGCCAGCAGCCCGACCGCGACCGCGGCGACGAACAGCGCGATGCCGCGCGGGTCGATCCGGCGGGCAGGTGCGAGGTCACGACTGCGCGGCAGCAGCATCGCAGCGGTGCCCAACCCGACGATCCCAGCGGGCACGTTGACGAGGAACAGCAGCCGCCAGCTGCCCGCTGACAGCAACAGCCCGCCGAGCGCCGGGCCTCCCGCGAGGCCGATCGCCTGCGCAGCTGCCTGCAGCCCGACCATTCGGCCCAGCCGGGCGCGCGGCGCCACCGCCGCGATCAGCGCGACACTGTTCGCCTGCATCAGCGCCGCGCCGACCGCCTGCACGACCCGGCAGCCGCACAGCGCGGGTAGGTCAGGGGCGATGGCGCATGCGGCACTGGCCGCGGCGAACACGGCGAAGCCGGCGATGTAGAGCGCCTTGCGGCCGACGCTGTCCGCCCACGCACCGATCGGCACGACCAGCGCGACGAGGGTCAGCACGTAGGACAACGACACCCACTCGACCGCTCCGACGCTCGCATGGAACGAGCCGGACATCCGGGGCAGCGCAACGCTGACGATGCTGGCGTCGAGTTGGCCCATGAACGCGCCGATGCACACCGTCGCGACGGCGAAGATCGGCGCTCGCGGCGATGCCGCGATCCGGCGGGGCCGGGCCGGCTCGAGCAAGCTGAGCAGGCGATAACCCGGCACACCCTGCGGTGGCCCGACCCTCCCGAGTCCAGCACCGACCGGCTGATTCTGCATATTGATACTGTAACAGGATGTTTCTGCCTTAGGAATGCCCTGCGACCGAATAGCACCTGCGGCCGTACGATGCGCAGATGCCCGCCTCCCGCCGGTCGACCACCGCCGACCTGGACGCGCTGGCCGACGTCGTCACCAGGCTCCGGCGCGCGCTGCGCCGCGTCGTCCGCTCGGACCTGCCGTTCGAAACGCTGCCGATGGCTCAGATCGAGGTGATGCAGCTACTGGCTGAGCGACCAGGGCTGCGCGCCGGCGAGGTGGGCGAGGCGCTGCTGCTCGCGCCGACCACCGTCAGCACGCTGATCGGGACGTTGCTCGCGCAGGACCTGATCGATCGCCAGCCGGATCCGGCGGATCGCCGCGCGTGGCGGTTGGTGCTCACCGCGGAGGGTGAAGCCCGCCTCGCCGACTGGCAGCAGTCCAACCGCCGGGTCATGCGCTCAGCCGCGAGCGGCTTGGCCGACGAGGACCTGGTGGCGCTACGCAACGCACTGCCCGCGCTCACCCGGCTCGTCACGGAACTGGACGGAAACCGCCAGTGAGTCAGGGAGCCGATCCCAGCCGGTGGCCGGTCGACCCCGATGTGACGGCCGACGATGCCGCAGCGCCCCGGCACACGCTCATCGACGCGCGACGGGTGGCCGTCGTCTTCGCAGGTGGCCTGGTCGGCGGGTGTGCACGGTACGAAGCGGTCACCCACTGGGCGAGCGCTGCGGGCCGGTTCCCGTGGTCCACGTTCGTCGTGAACACGGTGGGCGCGTTCGTTCTGGGCGTCCTGGTCGTCGTCGTGTCGGAGGTCCTCGGACCGTCGACGTACGCCCGACCGTTGATCGGCGCCGGGTTCTGCGGCGCGCTGACCACCTTCAGCTCCGTCGCGGTGCAGTTCGACGAGCTCGCCGCGCACGGACATCTCGGCCTCGGCTGCGGCTACCTGTTCGCAAGCCTCGTCGCCGGCCTCGTGGTCGCGGCGACAGGTGTGTGGTTCGCTCGCCGGCTGCCCCCGACCGCAGCGCGGCGCGCCCTGACCGCAGAGCCTGGCTGATGGTCCTCGCGCTGCTCGTCTCGCTCGCCGCGGCACTCGGCGCGGTCGGCCGCTACACGCTGGACACAGCGGTCCAACGCCGTCATCGATCCGCGCTGCCGTGGGGCACGTTCGTCATCAACGTGACGGGGTCGTTCGTACTAGGCCTCGTGACCGGCATCGCCACTCATCACGGCTTCCCCAGCCGTGCGACGACGACCATCGGCACCGGCCTGTGCGGCGGTTACACCACCTGGAGCACCTTCCTCTGGGAGTCCTTCGCCCTCGCCGAGCAAGGCCGGCCGCTCGCTGCGGCGAACAATGTGCTCGGCAGCCTCACCATCGGATTGGCCGCCGCGGCTGCCGGGCTTGGTCTAGCTCTGCTTTAGGTGCGGCGGGACCAGATGGTCCGGGAGCTCGTGGTCCACCCCGAGGTGCTCCTTGATGTGGTGCAGGTGGGCGAGCGCCTCGGCGTGGAGCTTCGAGGCGTGCATCGTGGTCAGTGACGTCGTCAGCAGCGAGAAGGTCGCCGCGAACAACGGAATGACCGTCAGCATCACGAGTACGGCGATGACCCGGCCGGTGCTCGTGTGCGGAGTGATGTCGCCGTACCCGACGGTCGTCGCGGTCGTGACCGACCAGTACAGCCCGGTGGCGACCGAGATGTTCTCGACGGCGGCGAACCAGATCGCGCCGATCACGTCGAAGCCGACCGCCGCGGCGATGGTGACCAGTGCGGCTCGGCGGTTCATGTGTCCGCCTTCACGGCCAGCGCGGCGTGGTGGGCGGCGTGCGCCTCCTCGACGCTGACCGGCCCGGCCGCCGGATGGTGCTTGCGGCACAACAGGTGCCCTGCCGCGGTCGGCCGTTTGAGCTGGATCCGCGGGCAACCGGGGATCTCACAGTTGTGGTGGCGGATCAGCAGCACCAAGCCGCCGAGGAGAGGCAGGTCTCCGAGGATGATCGCGCCGGAACCCGACTCGAACGCATACCAGCGACTCGCCTCGTTCTTCACGCCGAGGAACTGGATGAAGCCGTCCCACCAGACCACCATCGCGGCCAGGCCCACGACGACCAGCACCAGCCCGACCGTCAGGTTTCGTTTGGGCATGGCCTCAAAGTAAGGCCATCAGCCAACGGTGGCGTGCATCTCCCACACCAGAATCTCCGCGTCCGACGACGCCGTCACACGGCGTTCGCCGGCCGCGGTGAGCCGCGCCGCATCCCCTTCGGAGAGCACGCCCGTGGCCTCGACGTCGACCGAGCCGACCGGAACGAACAGGTGAACGTAGGGCGCATCGGGCACCGTGACCGCCTCCCCCGGTCGCAGCCTCGCGGCGTACAGCGCGGCGTGACGGTTCCCGATCCGGATCGCGGCCTCGTCGCGATGGCGCGCCATGCCGGAGGCGACAATGGTCAGCCGTCCTTGCAGCTGATCCGGGGCAATCTCCAGCTGCTCGTAGCCCGGTGTGACGCCCGCGGTGTCAGGCAGCACCCACATCTGCACGAAGTGAACCGGCTCGTCGGCGCCGGGTGCCCTGACGTCGTTCTTCTCCGAGTGCAGGATGCCGGTTCCGGCGCTCATGCGCTGCGCGAGCCCCGGATAGAGCACCCCCGAGTTGCCTTCCGAGTCCTGATGCACCAGCGACCCACGCAACACCCACGTCACGATCTCCATGTCGCGGTGCGGGTGCGTCTCGAAGCCCGTGCCCGGCGCGACGATGTCGTCGTTGTTCACCAGCAGCAGCCCGTGATGGGTGTTCGTCGGGTCGTAGTGCGACCCGAACGAGAAAGAGTGCTTCGAGTCCAGCCACGAGATCTTCGTACGATCCCGGTCGACGGCCCGGCGGATCTGCGTCATCTCCGGCACACCCGGTCAACCAAGACCGGGACGTGCACATTCCGGCTAGAGCAGGACTCCCGGGTTCAGCAGACCGGCGGGATCGAGGGCCGCCCTGATCGCCCGCATGACGGCGATCTCGTCGGCCGACCGAGACAGCCCCAGGTACTCCGCCTTCGCGCGGCCGACCCCGTGCTCCGCGCTGATCGAGCCGCCGAAGGCGGACACCAGCTCGAGGACGGCGCCTTCCACCTCCGCGTCCCGATCGAGGGCGTCGAGGACGTTGACGTGCAGATTGCCCTCGTTGACGTGGCCGAACAGCACGAGGCGCGCGTTGGGCGCGGCCGCGGCGATCGCTCCGGGAAGGTCGTCGACGAGCTCGGCCAGCCGGCCGATCGGCACCGCGACGTCCAGCTTCACCGGCACGCCGTTGGCGTTGATCGATTCGGTGTGCGCCTCGCGGTAGCGCCACAGCGCGGCGCGGCCTCGCGCGTCTCCCGCGACCGTCGCATCGAGTACGACGTCGCCCGCCTGCTCGATCGCTGCGAGAAGCTCGTCGGACGGGTCTTCGCTCGCGGCGCACTCGAGGACGACGTACGCGCCGTGCTCGTCGGGGAACGGCGCCGGCAACCCGGTGTGCTCGCACACCATCGCCAGGCCCGTTGGGTAGAACAGCTCGGCCGCTTCGAGGTCCGGCAGCGCCCGGGCAGCGCGTACCAGCTCGACCGCGTCGGAGGTCGACCCCACGGCGACGAGGGCGACCGCGCGCGCAGAGTGCAGCGGATGCAACCGGAGCCGGACTCGGGTGAGGACGCCGAGCGTGCCCTCGGCACCGGCGAGCAGCGACATCAGGTCGTAGCCGGTGTTGTCCTTCGGCAATCCCGCCAGCCGGGTGAGCACGCTGCCGTCCGCCAGCACGGCCTCGATGCCGGCGACCTGAGCGCGCATCGTGCCGTACCGCAGCACGCGTTCGCCGCCTGCGTTGGTCGACACCATTCCGCCGATCGTGCACGACTCCCGCGCCGCGAAGTCCACACCGACGTCGAAGCCGCTCGGCCGCACCGCTTGCTGCACGCTGGCCAGCGTCGCCCCGGCACCGACGGTGATCTGGGCGGCAGCCCGGTCGATCTCGTCCACCGCTGACAACCGTCTCGTGCTCAGCAGCACCGCGCCGTCGACCGGGACCGAGCCACCTACGAGCCCAGTGTTCCCGCCCTGCACGCACACCGCGACACCCGCCTGACGGCAGGTCGTCACGACCGCGGCCGTCTCGGCGGTGTCGGCCGGACGGACCACGAGTCGGGCGTTAGCGCTGAACCGGCCGGTCCAGTCCGACTCGTACGACGCGCGCATGTCCCCGTCGAGCAGCACGTGGGACTCGCCGACGATCTCGGCGAGCGTTGCCTCGAGGGTCACGACAGGACGCGGAGCCGGACGGTCTCCGGCATGGCCGCGAGCTCGGCCGGCACGTCCGACGGATAGTCGACGCCGATGTCGGTGATCACGTAGCCGAGCTCACCGCGGGTCCCCAGCAGCTGTCCCTCGATGTTGACCTTGTTCTCCGCGAGGACGCCGTTGATCGTCGCCAGGACGCCGGGAACGTTCTGGTGGAGGTGCGCGATGCGGTGGCTGTCCGGTCGAGACGGCAGGACGAGATGCGGGAGGTTGACGCTCATCGTCGTCGTACCGTCGACGACGTAGTCACGCAGCTTGCCCGCGACGTAATGGCCGATGTCCTGCTGTGCCTCCTCGGTCGAGCCGCCGATGTGCGGCGTGAGGATGACGTTGGGCAAGTCGCGCAGCACCGAGACGAACTCGTCGCCCTGCGCCTTCGGCTCCTCGGGGAACACGTCGACCGCGGCACCCGCGATGTGCCCGCTCTCCAGATGCGCACGCAACGCGTCGTGGTCGACGAGGAAGCCACGGGACAGGTTGAGGAACAGGCTGCCCGGCTTCATCAGCGCGAACTGGTTCTCGCCGAACATGTCGGCGTTCGTCGCCCGCCCGTCGACGTGAAGCGTGACGATGTCCGACGTGCTGAGCAGCTCGTCGAGTGAGCTGCAGCGGCGCGCGTTGCCGAGCGCCAGCTTGTCGGCGGTGTCGAAGTACGACACGGACATGCCGAGCGCCTCGGCGATCACCGACAGCTGCGCGCCGATGTTGCCGTAACCGACGATCCCGATCCGACGGCCCCGAATCTCGTGCGCTCCCGTTGCCGACTTGTCCCACACCCCCGCGTGGAGGTCGGCGTTCTTCTGCGTCAGTCGGCGGGTGAGCGCGATGATCTCCGCGATCGCGAGCTCGACCACACTGCGGGTGTTGGAAAACGGCGCGTTGAAGACCGCGATCCCGCGCGACGATGCCGCCGGCAGGTCGATCTGGTTCGTGCCGATGCAGAACGCGCCGATCGCGAGCAAGGAGTCGGCGCCTTCGAGAGCTGCCTCGGTCACGTCGGTCTTCGAGCGGATCCCGAGCAGCGACACGCCGCGAAGGCGATCGGCGAGCTCCGCGGGGTCGAGCGCACCTTTGGCCGTCTCGACGTCGAAGCCTTCGGCAGCGAGCGCGGACGCCGCGTCCGGATGCACGTTCTCGAGCAACAACGCGCGAAGCGGCCCAGCCTGTGCAGTCAACGGATTTTCCCTTGGATCAAAGGCGTTTTCGAGCCTTCAATCCTACCCGTCGGGGGTCAGCCGACGGCCAGCGCATTACGCGAGCTCGGCACCGATCGCCGGATCCACCCGGACGACGCCCGCCAGGTCGTTGAGCGGAACCGGCACGTACTCGACGTACTGCCCGGTGTGGGGTGCGACGACCATCATCCCGTTGCCCCAGTAGATCGCGACGTGGTCGACGTCGGTCGGATCGCTCTTGTTGTAGTGCCAGAACAGCAGGTCACCGGGCCGGGCGTCGGCGTACGGCACGTGTGGACCGGTGAAGAACTGCTCCTCCGACACTCGCGGCATGGCGATACCGGCCTGCGCGAACGCCCACTGCACGAGCCCCGAGCAGTCGAAGGCGGACGGGCCGGCCGCGCCCCAGACGTAGGGCAACCCGATGCGGCTCTTCGCCGCGTTGAGGAAGTTGTAGATCTGCAGCCGGGTCAGGAACTCGCCCGCGTCCCGGGTGACGATGACCTCACGTAGCAGCTCGACGTGCACGCCGTGGCCCAGCATCTCCAGGGCCGTCTTGCGCAGCTTCAGCGGATCCGCTTTCGGCGCACTGATCAAGGCGCCGGTGTCGTCGGCCAGGCCGACCTGCGCCGCGCGCGCGGCGGACATCACGGCGTCGACCCCCGCCATGCCGACCGACGCGAACGCTCCGATCCGGATCGAGGTCAGGCCGCGGCGGCTGCCCACCGGCACGGTTCCGCCGAGCGGCAGGTTGGTGTTCTCCCCCATGTCGAAGGATGCGGCGAGCTCGCCTTGCTCGATGGTCTCCCACAGCGGGTTGCTGTCGGCGGTCAGCTTCGGCGTCCAGGACCGGAACGTCGTCGGGTCCACGCCGAGGACGAACGCCTTGTGCCCTTCGATCTGCGCGTGACCGGCCATCACCGTCTCCACCCGGCGTACCCCGGACAGCTTGTCGAGCCGTCGCACCTGGCGGGCGCTGAGCGGGCGCTTGTCGGAGACCAGCAGGGTCGCCGAGACGAGATGGCGGCGTTGATGAGCGGGCAGCGGTACGGGGGTCGAGCCGGGGGCTATCAGCTGGCCGAGGTCGCCGGCCGGCGCCGGCGGGAGCGGCTCGTCGGCGCTCGCGGTGTGGTGATGCTTCGTGACGAGGGCGGCGGTCACCGCCGTCGCGCCGGTCCCGACGGTGAGCACCGCGAGGAGCACAAGCACGAGCCCACCGGTCGTGGTTCGCAGCGGCAGCCATCCGGACGCGTGGCGCCGCCACGCGTCACGGGCACCCGTCACGGCGCGGCGCGGCGAGGTGAACCTGGGCATCCGCGGCGCGAACCTCCTTGCCCCCGTAGCTCTGCGTCAATTACAACGGCAGATCTCGGCGAAGGTTGACCACAGCGCGTCGGAACCGGGCCGATGAAGCGCCGCTACCCGGCCAGCGCGGATGCGGCGACTTTCAGATCTGCGACCAGTCCAGCGTATGCGGCGTCTCGGTCGTCGGCGCGCAGCACGGCCGACGGATGCAGGGTTGCCATGGCGAACGCGGAGGCGGGCGCGCCGTCGTCGTCCAGGCCGGGAAACGCGTCGGGCTCGGCCGCGGATGCCGGCCACGGCATCAGGACGCCGCGGGAACGCGTCACCCGAAACGACGCTCCGAACAGCGCCCGTGCCGCGGTCGCGCCGAGCGCCACGACCACCTCCGGGGAGAGCACGGCGAACTCGGCGAGCAGCCACGGGCGGCACGCCGCTATGTCGGCGACATCGGGCGTCTGATGGATACGCCGCTTGCCGACTCCCGCCGACCGGAACTTGAAGTGCTTGACCGCGTTCGTCGTGTAGACGCCGGCCGGATCGATGCCGGCGTCGGCCACGGCCTGGTCCAACATCTTCCCCGCCGGACCGACGAACGGCTCGCCCCGGCGGTCCTCGATGTCCCCCGGCTGCTCGCCGACGAACACCATGCGCGCCCCGACCGGACCCTTGCTGAAGACGGTCTGGGTGGTGCCCTTGTAGAGCTCGCACCCGGTGCAGCCCAATGCCGCCTTGCGTAGCTTGTCGATGGTCGCGCCGGGCGGGACGAACTCCGCGGCGCTCACGGGACCGGGTCCTGCGCGTCGTACTTGGCGAACGACGGGTACTTGGCGACGAAGGCAAGCAGTCCCACGATGCAGGCGATACCCCCGGAGATCACCGAGAACTCGGTGCTGACCAGGCTGGCGACCGTCCCGGACTCCAAGTCGCCGATGCGCGGGCCGCCCGCGACGACGACCGTGAACACGCCCTGCAGCCGGCCGCGCAGCGCGTCAGGGGTCGCGACCTGGAGGATCGTGCTGCGGAAGACCGCGCTCACCATGTCCGCCGCACCGGCGACGGCCAGCAAGATGACGCCGAGCCAGAGCACGTGCGCCAAGCCGAACAACGCGATCGCGGCGCCCCACACCGCGATGGAGACGATCACGGCGAGGCCTTGGCGGCGGACTCGCCCGGACCAACCCGAGAACGACGCTCCGAGGAACGCCCCGATCGACGGCGCGGCGTAGAGCACGCCGGCGGTCTCCGCGCCGCCGTGGAACACCCCCGAGGCGAGCGCGGGGAACAGCGCACGCGGCATTCCGAACACCATCGCCACGATGTCGACGAGGAAGGTCATCATCAGGTTCTTGCGAGGCGCCAGGAACTTGAAGCCTTCGCCAACCGACTTGAAGCCCGCCTTGTGACTGACGCTGTCGGGTGGCAGCGGTGGCAGGCGCAGCACGGCGTAGAGCACCGCCGCGAACGACGCGACGTCGATCGCGTACGCCGCGCCGTACCCCGCGGCCCCGACGACGACGCCGGCCAGCAGCGGCCCGGCCGTCAGTGCGGTGTTCCAACCCAGCTGGCCGAGCGAGTTCGCCGCTGGGAGCAGGTCGGCGCGCACCAGCCGCGGGAGGGTCGCCCCGCGGGCAGCGGAGTCGACCGAGCTGACGCCCGCCTGCAGACCCAGCAACACGTAGATGATCGAGAGCCGGTTGAGGTGCGTATCGGCCTGGACCAGGAGCAGCGACGACGTCGTCAACATCACGAGGCTCGTCACCATGACGAGCTTTCGACGATCGACTGCGTCAGCGATCGACCCTCCGAGCAGGCCGAACACGATCAGCGGGACGACCGTCACCAGTCCGGTGATCCCCACGTCGAACGACGAGTGGGAGATGTGGAACACCTGGAGCTGCGCCGCGACGATCGTGAGCTGGCTGCCGATGTTCGACACCGCGTAGCCCGCCCACCAGCGCCGGTAGGTCGGGCTCTCCCGCAACGGCGTGAGGTCGGCGAACAGCCGCCGGCGGGTGCGCTCCTGAGATCCGGCCGGATCGTCCGGTGATGGCTCGTCCGGCGGGGTGACGTCGCTCACGGGTTGAGCCGCTCCACACGCCATCCCGCGGGGTCGCGGAGGTAGCGCAGCCGGTCGTGCAAACGATCGTGACGACCCTGCCAGAACTCGATGGTCTCGGGCACGACCAGGTAGCCGCCCCAGTCCGGCGGACACGGCACGTCGACACCGTCGTACGCCGCGGCCGTCTCGGCGACTCGGCGCTCGAGAGCCTCGCGGTCGGTCACGACGCGGGACTGCGCGCTTGCGGTCGCCGACAGCTGGGCGCCGCGCGGGCGCGTGGCGAAGTACGCCTCGGAGTCCTCACGCGCGACCTTGTGGGCGACGCCGTTGACGATCACCTGGCGCGCCAACGCGTGCCAGGGGAACAACAGGGCGAGCGCCGGCTGCCCGGCGATCGCGACGCCTTTGCGGGAGGCGTAGTTCGTGAAGAACGTGAAGCCGCGTTCGTCGGCGGCCTTGCAGAGAACCGTTCGGATGCTCGGCCTGCCGTCGAGGTCGACCGTCGACACCACCATCGCGTTGGCTTCCGCGAGGCCGGCGGCCTGCGCGTCGGCCAGCCAGCGGCGCCACAGCTCGATCGGCTCGGCGGGCAGGTCGGCCCTGCTCAAGCCGGCCGATTGGTAGTCACTGCGCAGCCGCGCGAGATCCACCGTCGACCCGGTCTCGCTCACGACTCCTGACGCTCTCACACGGGCACACAGCGCCTGCACCGGTTTGTTCCTGCCCGCCATCACCGGTGCTACTCGCGAGTAGGAGAATGGGGGCAGCCCACGAGGCGACGCAACCGACAAGGAGTCGACATGGCCGACGAAACGGTCTTCAAGCCCGGACTGGAAGGCGTCATCGCCTTCGAAAGCGAGATCGCGGAGCCCGACAAGGAAGGTTCGGCGCTGCGCTACCGAGGCGTCGACATCGAAGATTTGGTCGGCCACGTGAGCTACGGCAACGTGTGGGGCCTGCTGGTCGACGGCCGGTTCGCGCCGGGCCTACCGCCCGCCGAGCCGTTCCCGGTCCCCGTCCACTCCGGCGACATCCGGGTCGACGTACAAAGCGCTCTGGCCACGTTGGCTCCGGCATGGGGGCTTCAGCAGCTGCTCGACATCGACGACGCGCAGGCGCGCGACGACCTGGCCCGCTGCTCGGTCACCGCGATGTCCTTCGTCGCCCAGTCGGCGCGTGGCCTCGGCGAGCCCATGGTGCCGCAGAAGCGGATCGACGAGGCGTCCACCGTGGTCGAGCGGTTCATGATCCGCTGGCGGGGCGAACCCGACCCGGCGCACACCAAGGCGGTCGACGCCTACTTCGTCTCGGCGGCGGAGCACGGCATGAACGCGTCCACGTTCACCGCGCGGGTCATCGCCTCCACCGGCGCCGATGCGGCCGCGTGCCTGTCCGGAGCGGTCGGGGCGCTGTCCGGTCCCCTGCACGGCGGTGCGCCCTCCCGCGTCCTGAAGATGCTCGACGAGGTGGCGGCCGAAGGCGACGCGCGTCGCTACGTGAAGCGGCTCTTGGACTCCAAGGAGCGCCTCATGGGGTTCGGCCACCGCGTCTATCGCGCCGAGGATCCGCGCGCCCGGGTGCTTCGTCGTACCGCGAAGGAGCTCGGCGCTCCCCGCGTCGAGGTCGCGGAGGCGCTCGAGAACGCCGCGCTCGCCGAGCTGCGGGAGCGCTACCCCGACCGCGTTCTCGCGACCAACGTGGAGTTCTGGTCGGCGGTCGTCCTCGACTTCGCGCAGGTGCCGGCGCACATGTTCACGTCGATGTTCACCTGCGCCCGGGTGGCCGGCTGGAGCGCCCACATCCTCGAGCAGAAGCGGACCGGCCGGCTGATCCGGCCGTCGGCGAAGTACGTCGGCCCAGCCAACCGCCCCGTCTCCGCGGTAGAAGGCGCCGACCAGCTCTAACCCAGCAACGCTCCATTGCTGGGGCTCCCTCCCCAGCAACGCTGCGTTGCCGGGGGATTGGCCGGGCAACGCTGCGTTGCTGGGGGATAACCCCACGTAATGGAGCGTTGCTGGTCAGTACCCTTGGCGGGTGACTGACGCCACTCTCGAGATTCCCGCCGACCTGCGGCCAGGCGATGGCCGTTTCGGCTCTGGCCCGACGAAGGTCCGGCCGGAGCAGCTTGCAGCCCTTGCTGCGACCGGGACGTCCTACCTCGGTACGTCGCACCGGCAGGAGACCGTGCGCTCGGTCGTTCGGCGGGTCCGAGAGGGCATCGCGACGCTGTACGACCTGCCGGACGGATACGAGGTGATCCTCGGCAACGGCGGCGCGACGATCTTCTGGGACATCGCAACCCTCTGCCTGATCGAGCGTCGCTCGCAGCACATGGCGTTCGGTGAGTTCTCGACGAAGTTCGCAAAGGCGACCGCCGCGGCACCGCACCTCGAAGAGCCCTCGGTCCTCAAGGCCGACTACGGCCACGCCCCTGACGCCTTCGCGCCGGAGGCCGGGATCGACGCCTACTGCCTGCCGCACAACGAGACCTCCACCGGCGTGATGACCAGCATCCAGCGACCCGTCGGCGCGGACGCCGGAGCGCTGATGCTGGTGGATGCGACCAGCGCCGCGGGCGGTCTTCCCGTCGACCTGACGCAGACCGATGCCTATTACTTCGCGCCGCAGAAGGGCTTCGCCTCGGACGGCGGGCTGTTCTTCGCGATCCTGTCACCCGCGGCGATCGAGCGCAGCGAGCGGCTCATCCCGCAGCGCTGGGTGCCGTCGACGCTGGACCTCGGAATCCACATCGAGCAATCGAGGCTCGAGCAGACCTACAACACACCCGCGCTCGCGACGGTGTTCCTCATGGCCGAGCAGGTCGAGTGGATGAACGCGCAGGGTGGGCTGGCCTGGGCAACCGAGCGCACTGGGGAGTCGGCGCGAATCCTCTACACGTGGGCGGACAAGGCGCCGTACGCCGAAGCCTTCGTCACCGACCCGGCGAAACGCTCGACCGTCGTCGGCACGATCCGGCTGGACGAGGCGATCGAGGCTGACAAGGTGGTCAAGGCACTGAAAGCCAACGGGATCCTCGACGTCGGCGCATACCGCGCGGCCGGGTACAACGGCCTGCGCGTCGGCATGTTCCCGGCGATCGATCCGGCAGACGTCGAAGCGCTCACCGCCTGCATCGACTGGGTGGTCGACCGGCTGTGACCCGTCGGGTACGCCTCGGCGGCATCGCCACCGCGCTGGCTGCGCTGCTGTCGGTCCTCGTCGTCGCGCTGCCACAGCCGGCAGCCGCCGCGCACCCGGCCGCCCGCCCCGCCGCCCGCCCCGCCGCGCGGAGCAAGGTGGCGAAGCTGCGCTGGGGCCTGTGCCCGTACTACCTGTACCCGGACCTGCGCCACAGCGGTGAGCAGTGCGCCCACCTCGATGTACCGCTCGACTACAGCCACCCCGGCGAAGGACACGTCACCCTCGAGCTGTCGATCCTTCGGCACACGTCTTCGCACTACAAGGGGGTGATCCTCACCAACCCGGGCGGCCCGGGTGCCCCCGGTCTCGATCTGCCGGCCTCCCTCGAACCGTTCGTGCCACACGGCGTCGGCGCGGACTACGACTGGGTCAGCTGGGACCCGCGAGGCGTCGGCGCGAGCAGCCCTGCGATGCACTGCCAGTCCAACTACTTCAAAGGCCCTCGCCGCCGCTACCAGACGACGAGCTCGAAGGTCCTGAAGTACTGGCTCGCCCGCACCAAGAAGTACGCCGCGGAGTGCGCGAAGAAGTACCCGCGGCTGATCAACAACATCTCCACCCGGGACTCCGCCCGCGACATGGATCGGATTCGCCGCGCGCTCGGCGCCAACAAGATCAGCTTCTACGGCTTCTCCTACGGCACCTATCTCGGCGAGGTCTACTCGACGCTGTTCCCGTCGCACCTGAAGTACATGGTGCTCGACAGCACTGTCGATCCCCGCCGCGTGTGGTGGGGCGCGAACCTCGACCAGGACAAGACGTTCCAGCGCAACATCGGCATCTTCTTCTCCTGGGTGGCGAGCTACGACGACGTCTACCACCTCGGCTCGACCGAGCAGGAGGTGTCCACGCGCTACAACACCGAGCTCGCCCGGCTGACCGTCAAGCCGAAGGGCGAACTGGGTCCGGACGAGTTCGCGGACGCGATCACCGAGGCCGCCTACTACCGGTTCGGGTGGACCGACCTCGCTCACGCGTGGCACCTGCTGGACGCGTCGGGCAAGCGAGCGCCGATGATCAAGCAGTACGTCGAGACCGACCAGCCCAGAAACGACAACGAGTTCGCGGTCTACTCGGCGGTGCAGTGCAGCGACGCGCACTGGCCCCGGTCATGGGCGAAGTGGGCGCGGGTCAACAAGGCGTACAACGCGAAGTACCCGTTCCTCACCTGGAACAACGCGTGGTTCAACGCACCGTGCCTGTTCTGGCACGCCCGCCAGCAGCACCCGTTGAAGATCAACGGCCACCGCACCGCGAGTGTGCTGATGGTCGACGAAACGCTCGACGCCGCGACGCCGTACTCGGGCAGTGTCGAGGTCCGCAAGCTCTACCCGCACGCGAGTCTCATCGCGGAGCCGGGCGGAATGACCCACGCCGACTCGCTGTCGGGCGACGCGTGCGTCGACGACAAGATCGCGACGTACCTGCGCAGCGGCAAGCGGCCGGTACGGCGGCCGGGCCCCGGCCCCGACGCGCGGTGCAAGCCGCTGCCCAACCCGCGCCCGCACGCCGGGTGACTCGCTTCGGCTAGCGGACCGCCAGCGTCCAGGCGAAGCTGTCGTGCCATGGCACGAACCCGTAGTACGGGCTTCCCGCCGGCAGCTGCAACCCGGACACGACCTTCGCCGCAGTCTGCAGACCAGGGCCGAGCAACCAGAGGGCACCTCGGCGTACGACGAGCATCGAGCCATCCGTCCCCCAGGTCGGCGCACTCGCCGCCTTGCCGGCCGACACCGCCGCGACCTGACCGCCCGACGACGCCGTCAGGATCCCGCCGCTGGCCTGCACCTGGTCGACGTAACTGATCCCGAAGCCGTGTTTCGGCGCGACGGCGCGATCCCGCACGAACGCCAGCCGTCCGGAGGCGCCGAACGCCGGGTCGAAGCTGACCTGCTTCGCACCCTGCGCGATAGCGCGGCAGGCCGCGACGCTGCACACGACGACGTGCTTGTGCTGCATGCTGATCTCGCGGTCGCCGCCGGCGATGAAGGCGACCTGGTTCGTCGCTGCCGATGTGGCGAGCCACTGGGAGTAGTCCAGCGCGATCCGGCCGAGCTGGCGCTGCTTGCCGTCAGCCACCGAGACGTCGACCAGTGGCAGGCCGTCCGCCGCCAGCGACGCGGAGCCTTGCGGGTCCAACCGCGCAAGAATGCCCGATCCGTCGGGCCACCAGCCGGCAACGTCGATGACCTTCTCCGTCGCGGCGGTGACGAGGCGCTTGTGGTCGGTCGCGGCGTCGATCGTGACCAGGCGGCTGTTGAAGTTGCCCGGCGAGCGGACCAGCCGGTCGCTGGCGAAGGCAAGCTGCGAACCGTCCGGCGACCAGGCGAACCCGGAGATGTCCGGTGCGGCCAGCAACCCGTCCGCCACCCCGTCCGCCGGGTCGTAGAAGCTCAGCACGTCCCGGTCGTTGCTCGGGTTCTTGGCCTGCAACGTGTACGAGACCGCGAGCCGGTCGGCGCCCGGCGACCACGCGGTCGTGACGTCGTACGCCTTCGTTCCGCGCGGGAACTCGCGGAGGACCTTCCCGCGCTGGCCGACGACGGCCACGAAGCTCGGCTCCTGCTTGTAAGGGTTGTGCTTCGGTGGCGGCGGGGTCACCACCACCGAGAGCAGCTTGCCGTCGGCCGACCACTGCGGGTCGCTTGGCTGGTTTCCGAAGCCGACGTAGTGAACCCCACTCACCGGCCCACCGATCAGGAACAGCTCATGCGCATGGATCACCGCGAGCTCCCCGTGCCCGCTCATCGCTGAGGCACTCGCGGCGGGAGGATCGGGAGCATCCCGCTGTGGCGCCGCCGAAGCGCTCAACGGCGCGATCAGACCGGCGAACGAAAGGACGACGGCGGAACCAACCAGCACACGCTTCACAACTCTCACGACGCCCGACGCTACGCCGCGGTTGTCGCAGCGCCACGTCGGGCCGGATACCGTCTCCCGGTGCTCATCCTGCTGCCGCCGAGCGAAGGCAAGGCGGCCGGTGGGTCCGAGCCGCCGGTCGATCTCGCCGGGATGTCGTGGCCCGAGCTCGCACCACATCGGCAACGCGTGCTGAGCGCCCTCGTCGCGCTCTGCAAGACCAGCCCCGCGAAGGCCCGCGCGGTGCTGGGGCTGTCGCAAGCCCTCGACGCCGACCGCGCCGCGAACGCGATCGCGGACACCTCACCCACCATGCCCGCCGGCGCGCGGTACTCCGGGGTGTTGCACGACGCGCTCGGCTACCCGACGTTGAAGATCGCGGCGCGTCGGCGAGCCGACGCCTCGCTCGTGGTCTTCTCCGGCCTGTGGGGCGCGACCCGGCCGACCGATCTGCTGCCGGCGTACCGGATCGGCATCGCCACCAAGCTGCCGAAGATCGCAGCGCTGCCGGCGTACTGGCGCACCCCGCTGCTCGACGCGCTGGATGCGGACGTCGGTGAGCAGGGTGCGCTCGACCTTCGCTCGTCCGGCTACTCGCTCATGTATCGCCCGTCGAAGGCTGCGGCCGACCGGCTCGTGACGGTCAACGTCACCGGGGCCGACGGGAAACGCGCCGCGCCGAGCTACCAGAGCAAGGTGGCCAAGGGGCGTCTCGTCCGCGCACTGCTCGAACAAGGCGAGCCGACCGCAGCGGCAGTCCCGGCGGCCGCCGAGGCGACCGGCCTCGAGCCGATCGAGACCGCGAACGGCTTCATCCTGAAGGCCCCGACCGGCTGGGGTCTGGTTGCCACGCGTCGCTAACGTTGTCGCCGTGGAGGTGGACCCGCCCAACTCCCGCGAGGTCGAGGTGACCGTCGCGGGCATCGTGGCGTGGGTGCTCGCCTTCGTGCTGCTCGCCACCGTGTTCCACCACGACCTGCAGCGCCATCACGCCACGTGGTGGCTGTGGTCGTGCCCGTGCGGCGTCGTCCTCGGCTTGTACGGGCTGCGCACCGCGCTGCGCCGACGCAACCGCGCCAGCTAAGAGCGCTCTACCTCGGCGTCGACGTCGAGCTCGATCTCGGCTGCGGTGATGGCGTCGTCGGCGGGTACCGGCTCGTCCGCGGCGTCATCGGCCGCGTCGTCGGCGGCGTCATCAGCGACCGCGTCGTCGACAACCTCGGCGACCGCGTCGTCGACAACCTCGGCGACCGCTTCGATCACCTCACCGGGCTCGGCCGGCTCGACGACGTCGTAGACCGCGTCATCGATCAGCGGCGGCGGCAGCGGCGCAGGCTCGGGCGCCACGATCGCCTCGGAGTGAGCGCCACAACCGTGGTCGACGGCGACGACCTTGCCGTCATCCGGAGCGAACGCGTTCGCGCAGGCCCCGAAGGCCGAGCGCAGTGCGCCCGACAGCGGCAGGAAGAACCCGCACGTGGCACATGCGGCCGGAGCCGAGCGCGCCACCTCCGACCGTGGGCCGGGCGCGCCGGCGTACCACCGGTCCACCGTTTCGAGCCGTCCTTCGTAGGACAGGAGCCGCTCGCGTCCCAGGCCGATCTCGAAGGCGACCATGGCCGCCTCCTCGTCCTCGGTCGAGAAGTACGCCGGCGTCAGCCGCGGGTCGTCCGGCGCCGTGGGAAGCAGGTCACCGGCCCCCATGTCGCCGGGGCGCAGCCGCTCGCTCCACGGCAGCCACGCCGGAGCCAGCACCGCTTCCGCCCCCGGAAGCAGCACCACGTCGTCGACCGTCGCCACCTTGGACCGCGACGCGCGGGCAACGGTAACCGCCCAGCGCCACCCGACGTACGCCGGATCGAGGGTCGCGAAGTAGTGGACGACGACTCGCTGCTCGTCGGGCTCGACCCCGAGATGCTCGCCGACCAGACCGGGGGCGTCCGCCTCAGCCGCCGCGCGAGCGAGGTCGACGGCTGCGGCCGCAACCTCGTCGAGCACGAGCTCGACGGCAGGAGAGGCGTCCGGCGAGTCCACAGTCTGGACGTCGTCAGGCGCCACGTCGGTTTCGGTCACGTGTTTAGTCTCGCTCATGACCACCGACGCGGGCGAATCGCAGCGTCCCGATCCGGGCCGCTTCGCCGAGCAGGATGACCGCGTCGGTCCAGCGCTCGGCCACCTGGCGCGCGCGACCGCGGCGGCGACCGGGCGCGGCGCGCGGCGGCTGCGCGAGTGGAACCGCCGCGGCGGCGCCGGCGCCTCCGGTCTTGCCGGCCTGGTCGAGACGCACGCGCTGCAGGCCGCGGGAGATGCCACCATCACGGTCGCTCTCGCCGGCTCGCTGTTCTTCTCCGTACCGACACACGAGGCCCGCAGCCGGGTCGCGCTCTACCTGCTCGTCACGATGGCACCGTTCGCCGTCGTCGCACCCGTCCTGGGACCGCTGCTCGACCGGTTGCGTCACGGCCGCCGGATCGCGCTCGCGGCAACGATGATCGCCCGCGCGATCCTGGCGATCACCATCGCTCACAGCCTCGGCTCGCACGGCCACACCTCCGTGACGCAGGCGTTGACGCTCTACCCCGCGGCGCTCGGAGTCCTCGTCGCCAGCAAGGCGTACGGCGTGACGCGCAGCGCCGCGGTCCCCCGACTGCTGCCGCCCGACATGACGCTGGTCCAGGCGAACTCGCGACTGACCCTCGCCGGGGTGGTGGCACCGAGCGTCGCGGGCTCGCTGGCTGCCGCCGTGATCAAGGTGCTCGGCCACCACGTCGAGCTCGAGCTCGGCGCGGTGATCTACGTCGTCGCGGCGGTGACCGCCTTCCGGTTGCCCCGCCGCGCCGACGGCGGCGGCAAGGCGCGTCCGGCCGGCGCCCGGCGGACGGGAATCCGGATGAACCGCGAGATCCTCGCGGCGCTGCGCACCGCTGCGGCGCTGCGCTGGCTTTCCGGGCTGCTGTTGCTGTTCGGCGCCTTCGTCGTACGCGTCCACCCGATCGGCGGGCTGTCGGCCAACATCTGTCTCGGCGAGCTCGCTCTCGGCATCGCCGCGGGTAACGTCGTCGGCACGCTCGTCGGTGCGCGCACCGCTTCCGCGGCCGGGGCCCGGCTGTCCGTCGTGCTGCTTGCGGCGACGATCGCGGTGTGCGCGTACGCCGCGCTCGCCTTCGGGGTGGTGTCGGTGTTCGCCGTCGCCTCCGTCGCGTCCGCGACCGCCGCGGTGTCGAAGCTCGCGCTCGATGCGACGATCCAGCGGCGCGTGGACGAGAACGTGCGGACGTCGACCTTCGCGCGATCCGAGACGGTGCTTCAGCTGTCCTGGGTGGTCGGCGGTGCGCTTGGCATCGTCATCCCGACCAAACCGATCGCCGGCTTCGGCCTCGCCGCCGTCGTACTCGCGGTGGCGCTGATCGCGGCGATCACCCGTCGCGGCAAGCCTGACGGCGCCTGACCGGTCAGCCTTCGAGCTCGGCCGCGATCGCCCGCATCATCTGCGCCAGGCGCGGCCCGGTTGTCTTGTCCGGGTAGCGGCCGCGACGCAGATCGGGCTGGACCTTCGCCTCGAAGAGCTTGATGAGGTCGTCGATCAGCCCGTGCAGCTCCTCGGCAGGCCGGCGCGTCGCGGCGGCAACCGACGGCAACGGGTCGAGCACCCGCACCGACAGCGCCTGCTCGCCGCGGCGACCTTCGGCGACCCCGAACTCCACCCGCGCGCCCGGCTTGAGCGTGGTCGCGTCGGGCAGCGACGAAGCGTGGACGTATACGTCGCTACCGCCGTCGTCACGGGACAGGAAGCCGAAGCCCTTGTCCGTGTCGAACCACTTCACCTTGCCCGTGGGCACCGCTGACCTCTTCGCTCGCTGTTGGCATACCCCGACCGGTACGCCCGAACAAGGCTACTTGGAATATCGAAACGGTTATTCGCCGAGCGCTTCGTTCATCGAACCGGACCGAAACCCCCTCGGGTCCACCTCCACCGACGCGAATCCGGAGACCGCCGCGAGCAGGTCGCCCCGCCGCGCGAGTGAGGCCACCATGTCGGCATCCACCTCGACGCGGGCGACGTCGCCGAGATCACGAACTCGCAGGTCCCGTACATCGAGGCCGGCCTCGCGCAGGGCGGAGCGCAGGCCGGCCTCGGCCCGCTCGACGCGGGCCAGCCGGTACGGCGAGACCTCGATCCCATAGGCGATCCGGCTCGACAGGCAGGCCGCCGCCGGCTTGTCCCAGGTCGGCAGGTCCCACGCCCGGCTGAGCTCGCGGACCTGCGGCTTGGTGAGCCCCGCGTCCAGTAGCGGGGTGACTGCGCCGCGTTCGGCCGCGGCCCGGATCCCAGGACGGAACCCGGCGACGGCGTCGTCGGCGTTGGTGCCGGTCGCGACGTACGCCAGGCCGAGGTCATCCGCCAGCGGCGTGAGCACGTCGAGCAGCTCCGCCTTGCAGAAGAAGCAACGGTCGGCGCCGTTGGCCCGGTACCCCTCGCGCGACATCTCGTCGGTGCGCGGCGTCAGGTGACGTACGCCGAGGCCGGCCGCGAAGTCCCTGGCCTGGTCGAGCTCGCTGGCCGGCAGGCTCGCCGACACCGCGGTCGCCGCCGCGACCCGGTCGGCCCCGAGCGCGCGCGCCGCGGCGGCCACCAGGAACGCGGAGTCGGCGCCCCCGCTGAAGGCGACCAGCACGCTGCCGAGCTCGGCAAGCCGCGCCTGCAGGACCTCGAGCCTCTCGCGCGATCCGGCCGAACCCACCCCGCGAGGCTATCCACCCCGCGCGGCTATCCACCCCGCGCGGCTATCCACCCCGCCGAGCCCAACGTTGTTGGTCTCTCAGGGCCGTCGAAAGACCAACAACGTTGGGCTCGGCGTTGGGGGGCGGCGTTGGGAGGGCGGGGGGTCAGGCCAGGGCGGCGACGAGGGCCGGGGCGTTCGGCGTACCGAGGCCGGTCGAGTCGTCGTAGCCGGGCAACGCCTGCAAGGTTCCGAGTACGCCGATCGTTCGCAGCGTGTAGATGACCGCGGACTTCGGGTTGTCCCCGGTCGTGTAGTCCGGCCGGACGTCGGCCAGGCGGGTCAGCGCACCGCGCTTGGCCACCGGCACCGGGTCGTAGAACAGCCGCTGCCGCTGCGCCGCGGTGCGCGAGTCGGCGTACATCGTCGGTGTCACCAGCCCGAGCCGGTGATGCGCCTCGGCGTCCGCGAGCGCCAGCAAGCCGGTGAACAGCGGCGAGGCCAGACTGGTCCCGCCGATCCGGTACTCGCCATAGCGGGTCGCGCCATCGGCGAAGCTCTGCGTCAGCCCGAGCGCGATCCCGGTGGTCGGGTCGGCGACCATCGACACGTCCGGCTCGACGCGGCCCGGCTGCATCAACCCGCCGTACGTCGCCTCGTCAGCCGGCACGATCCCGTACTGCCAGGCCGGCTCGCGGAAGATCGTGCTGTCGCCGCCGCCCCCGCCGTACATGTAGACCTTGTGCTGGTAGTCCCACTTCCCCTTGGTGAACGGGATCTTCTGCGTCCCCCAGTACGACTCGGAGACGCGCGCTCCGGTTCGCCCGATCTGCAGCGTCGTGCCGCCGACCGTGACGACCCCGGGGCTGGTGGTCGGGAAGTCCGCGACCCGATGCCCGGTGAGGGCGAGCTCGTCGCCGTCGTCACCGGAGGAGAAGGCGATCGTGACACCTTCGGCGGCGGCCTCGTTCGTGATCGCGTTGAGCACCTGTACGTCGCCGAGCACGGTGTCTTCGCTGTCATCCCCCCACGAGTTGCTCACCAGGTCGACCTTGCCGCTCTCGACGGCTTGCGCCAGCGCGAGCAGGAGGTTGTCGACGCCGACCCCGATGCCTGCGACCTCTTCGTACGGGAGGTTGGCGACGGCCGAGTAGTAGGCGATGCTCGCGTCGGGCGCCATCCCGTGAACCGCTTCGATGTCGAGGGTCTCCTCACCGGCCCAACCCTGTCCGTCGAGGATCGGTACGCCGAGCAACGACAGCTCCGGCAGGCTCGACTCACCGGGGAAGGTGTGCTGCGTGAGCTGGCCGGGCCGCAACCGCGGCAGCCCCATCCGCTGCGACCACGTGTCGACGTCGGACTCGACGGTCGGCGAGGCGTAGGCGTCGACGATCCCGACGGTGACGCCGCGGCCGGTCGAGTGCACCTGGTTCACGCCGTACGCCGAACGGATCTGGCCCATCGTGTAGCCGCAGACCGCGTACGGCGCGTGCCGGCCCTGGTAGGAGGGCAGCGTCGAGGCGACCTTCTGCCCGTAGTAGCGCGAGCACGGATGCGCGTTGATGTACCCCGTCGGTGGTGACGCGTCCGACACCGCCGGGGTCTGCGCGAGCCCGACCACTGTCGCCGCGAGCGGCCGCAGCGCAGTGGGCATCGTCGGCTGCGACAGCGGCGCGCGCAGCAGGCGGCCGGCGACGTCGAACAGGCCGAAGGTCGTGGCGAACACCTTCCCGACCAGCGCGGACGTGGCGTGTGCCGTGATCAGCGTGCCGCCGGGCGTCGTGTTGTCGATCGTGAACCCCGCGTGCCGCAGCCAGGTCCGCGCCGCGGCCGTCTCGGCCGGCGCCGGTCCGAACCGGCGGGCGAACTCGGCGCGGGTCAGGAAGTGCCGGTACGACGCCGACGTCGGGTCGCTGACCGCCGCGTCGAAGCGCCGCAACGCGGCCGGATGACGACCCTTCAGCAGCACCGAGAACTGCACCAGCGCGTCCGGCGACTCGAGCTTCGCCGGCAGGACGTCTCGCGCCCACGCCGGGATCGCCTCGATCACCGACGCGAGGCTCCGCACCGGTTGCGCGGTCGGGCCAGCGGCGAGCGCCGGCGCTTCCAGGGCGGTGACCGCGAGTACTGCGGCGGCCGCGGCGAGGCGCAGGGTCGACCCGGTCTTCACCCCGCTCATCTTGCCGCCCGGCGCGGGCCGGCGTGCCCTCGCACGCCGGCCAGCGCCGCGACCAGCGGGCCGGCGTTCGGCGTACCGAGACCGGTCGAGTCGTCGTAACCACGCAGCGACTGGAGCGTGCCGAGGTTCGACAGGATCCGCAGGCTGTAGGCGACCGGCGACTTGGGGTTGTCGGTGGCGGTGTGGTCCGGCCGGACGTCAGCCAACGTCGACAGGTCGTCGCGCAGCGGCACCGTCACCGGGTCGTAGAACAACCGCTTGCGCTCGGCCGCCTTGCCGGCCTCGGCGTAGAGGGTGGGCGTGACCAGCCCGAGCCGCTGGTGGCGTTCGGCGGCCGCCAGCGCGAGCAGCCCGGAGAACAGCGGACACGACACGCTCGTCCCACCGATCCGGAACTCGCCGTAGCGGTTCGAGCCGTCGGCGAAGTGCTCCGTCAGTCCGATCAGCATGCCGGTGGTGGTGTCGGCCACCATCGACACGTCGGGCACGACCCGACCCGGCGCGCTCAGCCCGCCGTACGTCGCCTCGGCCGGCGGGACGACGCCGCGCTGCCATGCCGGCTCGGCGTACGCCGTGCTCACGCCGCCTCCGGCGCCGGAGCTGAACGCCTTGTCCTTCAAGTCCCACGAACCCTTGTCCAGCTTCGCGATGTCGGTGCCCCAGTACGACTCGGAGATCCGCTTGCCGTTGGCGCCGACCTCCAGCGTGGTGCCGCCGACCGCCGTCACCTCGGGGCTGGTCGCCGGGAAGTCCGCCTGCCGCTTGCCGCTGGCGGCCAGCTCGTCGCCGGAGTCGCCGGAGGAGAAGTCGAGCGTGATGCCCTCCGCCGCGGCCTGGTTGGCGACGGCGTCGAAGATCTGCAGGTCGCCCGGGGTCAGGTGCTCGCCGGCCGCTCCCCAGGAGTTGCTGATGATCGCGACCTTGTCATCGGACACCGCCTGCGCCAGCGCGACGAACAGCGGCTCGATCCCGATCTCGAAGCCGACCTCGTTGAGACCGATCGCTCCGCCAATCGCGGCGTAGTAGTCGATGTCGGCACCGGGCGCCATCGCGTGGACCGCCTCGACATCGAGGCTCTCCTCCGGCTCGACGTCCTGCGGGTCGATGATCGGCAGGACCACCGACACCTCCGGCAGGCTCGACAGACCCGGAAGGACGTGTTGGGTGAGCTGGCCGGACCGCAGCGCCGGAAGACCCATGTGACGCGACCAGGTGTCGACGTCGGACTCGATCGTCGGCGACGCGTACGGGTCGACGATGCCGACCGCGGCGCCCTTGCCGGTCGAGGCGACCTGGTTGACGCCGTACGCCGACCGCAGCTGCCCGGCGGTGTAGCCGCACAACGCGTAGGGCTGGTGCTTGCCGAGGTAGGTCGGCAGCGACTTGGCGATCTTCTGGCCGTAGAAGTGCGAGCACGGCCGGGCGTTCACGTACGCCGGCGCCGGCCCGGCGTCCGTCACGGCGCGGTTCTGGGCGAGTCCCATCACGGCCGACACGAACGGGTGCAGCGCACCGGGCAGCGACGGCTCGGTCAGCGGCGAGCGCAGCAGCTCACCGGCCACCCGGAACAACCCGAACGTCGTGTCGAACACCTTGCCGACGACCGACGCCGCCGCGTGCGCGGTGATCAGCGACGTGCTCGTCGAGTCGATCACGAAGCCGGCGTCGCGAAGCCACGACGTGGCGGCGGCCACCTCGGCCGCAGTCGGGCCGAACCGCCGCTGGTACTCCGCCCTGGTCAGGAAGTGCCGGTACGACGGCGAGGCCGGGTCGCTGACCCGGGCCACCAGCTCGTTGAGCGCGGCCGGGTGGCGGCCCTTCAACAGCAGCGAGACCTGGACCGGCGCGGCCGCGGGCTCGACCCGTGCCGGTGCCACGCCGCGGGCCCACGACGGGATGGCGTCGAGCACGGCGTCAAGCCGCGGCGCCGACCGGTCCGACGCGGTGGCGGCGAGTGCCGGCGCCCCTGTCGCGGCGATTGCGACGACGGCCGCGACCGAGATGAAACGCATGGCGGGGCGAGGCTTCATCGGGCTCATTTCGCTGGGTGGATCAGACCATCCTGCACGTGAAACGACGAAAGGGACCAGCCCGGTACGGGGCTGGTCCCTTTCGGGAGTTGGCTGGACTCTAGAAGTCCATACCGCCCATGTCGCCGCCGCCCGGCATGGCCGGCGCAGCCTTCTCGGGCTTGTCGGCGATGACGGCCTCGGTGGTGAGGAACAGCGCGGCGATCGACGCGGCGTTCTGCAGCGCGGAGCGCGTGACCTTCGCCGGGTCGATGATGCCTTCCTTGATCAGGTCGACGTACTCGCCGGTCGCGGCGTTGAGGCCGTGGCCGACCTTGAGCGAGCGAACCTTCTCCACGACGACGCCGCCCTCGAGACCGCCGTTGGCCGCGATCTGCTTGATCGGAGCCTCGAGCGCGAGCTGGACGATACGGGCACCGGTGGCCTCGTCACCTTCGAGCTCGAGCTTGTCGAACGCGGTCTTCGACGCGTGCAGGAGCGCGACGCCACCACCGGCGACGATGCCCTCCTCGACGGCCGCCTTCGCGTTGCGGACGGCGTCCTCGATGCGGTGCTTGCGCTCCTTGAGCTCGACCTCGGTGGCGGCACCGACCTTGATGACCGCAACGCCGCCGGCCAGCTTGGCCAGCCGCTCCTGCAGCTTCTCGCGGTCGTAGTCGCTGTCCGACTTCTCGATCTCGGCCTTGATCTGGTTGACGCGGCCGGCGATCTGGTCGGCGTCGCCGGCACCCTCGACGATCGTGGTCTCGTCCTTGGTGACGACGATCTTGCGGGCGCGGCCGAGCAGGTCGAGCGTCGTGCTCTCGAGCTTGAGGCCGACCTCCTCGCTGATGACCTGGCCACCGGTGAGGATGGCCATGTCCTGGAGCATCGCCTTGCGGCGGTCGCCGAAGCCAGGAGCCTTGATCGCGACGGACTTGAACGTGCCGCGGATCTTGTTCACGACCAGGGTGGCCAGCGCCTCGCCCTCGACGTCCTCGGCGATGATCGCGAGCGGCTTGCCGCCCTGCATGACCTTCTCGAGGACCGGGAGCAGGTCCTTGACCGCCGAGATCTTCGAGTTGACGAACAGCACGTACGGGTCGTCGAGCACGGCCTCCATGCGCTCGGCGTCGGAGACGAAGTACGGCGAGATGAAGCCCTTGTCGAAGCGCATGCCCTCGACGAGCTCGAGCTCGAGCCCGAACGTGTTGGACTCCTCGACGGTGATGACGCCTTCCTTGCCGACCTTGTCCATCGCCTCGGCGATGATCTGGCCGACAGTGGTGTCACCCGCGGAGATGCTCGCGGTCGACGCGATCTGCTCCTTGGTCTCGACGTCCTTGGCCTGCTTCGACAGCTCCTCGCTGACCCGCTCGACGGCAGCCTCGATGCCGCGCTTGAGCGACATCGGGTTGGCGCCTGCGGCGACGTTGCGAAGGCCCTCGCGGACCAGCGCCTGAGCCAGGACGGTCGCGGTCGTCGTACCGTCACCGGCGACGTCATCGGTCTTCTTCGCGACCTCCTTGACGAGCTCGGCGCCGATCTTCTCGTACGGGTCCTCGAGCTCGATCTCCTTGGCGATGCTCACACCGTCGTTGGTGATCGTGGGCGCGCCCCACTTCTTCTCCAGCACGACGTTGCGGCCCTTGGGGCCAAGCGTGACCTTGACGGCGTCGGCGAGCTGGTTCATGCCGCGCTCGAGCGCGCGGCGTGCATCCTCGTCGAACGAAATGATCTTTGCCATTGGGTGGCGATCCCTCTCGCGTGACTGTGCTGATGGCGGACGTCCCGTCCCGGGCCGTCCGATGTGGGGAGACTCCGCGGCCACCGCGTGACCAACGGCGTAACCACCGGCGTTGTCACTCGAGGCCGCAGAGTGCTAGAGCCATTGTTAGCACTCGACCCGGTCGAGTGCAAGCCGTCGGTCGGGGCCCGAAATCCCCGGTCGGTGAGCTCGCGGCGCGTCCCGCGTCACGCCCGGCCGAACGTGTCGTTATTGTGTGCGGGCGCGCCCAACCGGGCGCGCGTCGCATTCGCACCGCCAAACCTGTCCGGCGAATGCGTCGCCTTCAATCCCAGACGGACGGGGCCGGGGACCCAAAAGTTCTACCCAGCAACTGGAACGCGCACGCGCGTTTCACGGAGCGATTCGCTCCTTGGGGTGAAGCCGTCTCACGACGGCCGGGTGATCCACTCACCCGAACCCGACAGCTAACTCGGCAGGCGTCGGAGTGGACTTCATGCTGCCTTCGCATACCTGTGCCCGCTTTCGCACCGTCGTACTCGCCGGCCTGACCGCCGGTTTGGTCGTGTCCGCCGCCGGTACTGCCTCCGCCGCCCCGACCGGGCGACCCACGAGCACCGCGACCGACACCGAGACCCACTCGGGGACGAACTCCGGGTCCCACTCGGGGACGAACTCCGGGACGGCGAGCCCCGCCGACCCCACCCCGACCGACCCGACCACGACGAGCCCGTCCGACCCGACCGCGCCCACATCTCCTGGCGATCCGGGCGCGGCGACCGGCGATCCGAGCGATCCGACGACCGGCCCGACACTTCCGATCGACCCGAACCTGCCGGCCATCACCTTCGAGCTGCCGCAGGCCAGCGCCCACTTGCGCTACGAGCGCGCCCGGTTGCGCCGCCGCGAATGGCACCAGCACGCGGTGAGCGCGGTGCTCACGGAGGCGCGCCGCCAGGCCGGCAAGCCGTACGTCTACGGCGCAGCCGGACCGAGTTCCTTCGACTGCTCCGGGCTGGTCCGCTACGTCTTCGGCCACGCGATCGGTGACTGGCTGCCGCACAACGCCGCCGCGCAGTACGCCGTCATCGAACACATCAAGCGTCGTGACCTCGAGCCGGGCGACCTTGTCTTCCAGGAGTCGGGCGGCTACCCGTTCCACGTCGGGATCTACGCCGGCCACGACAAGTGGTGGCACGCGCCGCACACCGGCGCGGTCGTGCACAAGCAGACGATCTACCGCGGCCACCTGTTCTACGGCCGAGTCCTCACCAGCCGGATGGCCCGGCAGCGCACCCGCCACTAAGAAAACACAAACGTGACGCGTGAGCCCTCCTGAGGCGGGTCACCCACCTCAGGAGGCTGCTCTCGTCACGTTTGTGTTCGCTTCGGCACCGAGGTCGAGCAGCCGGCGTACCGCGGTCACGACGTACGCCGGATCCTGCGTGACGTCGAACCACGTCACGACGGCAAGGCGCCAGCCGGCGGCGGTGATCGCCGTCCAACGACGCCGATCCCGGCGGAAGTACTCGCGCGAGGAGTGATAGGCGTAGCCGTCGCATTCGAGTACGGCGCGCAGCTGCGGCCAGGCGAAGTCGACGAAGCCGACCCAGCCGGTTGCGCTGCTCTTCAACGAGAGCTGAGTGACCGGGATCGGCAGCCCTTCGCGCCAGAGCAGGACGCGGGTCAGTGACTCGAGCACCGAGCCGCTGAGCGGATCGACCAGGCCGGCGACGGTCTGGATGCGCAGCCGGCCCGGCCCTTTGGCGCCGCGAGCGACCGCCGCGAACTCCGCGTCGGTGAAGTGGCGCTGCCGGATGAAGGCATCGATGATCGCGACCGCCTGGTCGATCGGTGCGTGCCGGGCGATGTCGAGACAGGTACGCAGCGGCGTCGTCACCAGGGCGCCGTTGCGGAACTCGACGTCGGTGCGCGCAAGGTCCGCACGGTGCAGCCGGACGCCTGCCACCGCCTCGGCGTACCGCCCTCGATGGCGCGGCACCGTCACGTGGATCTGGGTCAACGGCGTCGGCAGGTCGACGCCGTGCCAGGCGACCGCGGATTGGTAGCTGATCACGGCGTACCAGCCGTTGGCGATCCGACGCGGCTCGGGCAGCGGGTCGCCGACGGCGTACACCCCGCGTGCGATGCGGGCGACCGAGCCGGTGCTCACGAGCTCACTCAGCACCCGGGCGCTGACCCCGGTCGCGAGCACTTGCGAGCGGGTCAGGACCCCGCCGTTGTCACGCGCGATCGGGGCGATGAGGGTGAGCGCATCCACGGCGGCAACCGTGACGGAGGCAACCTGCGCCGCCCAGACCCAATCGCCCCCCTGTGGAAATCACCCGCAGGGCGCCCCGGTACGCAAGGAAACACAAACGTTGCGGAATCCCGTTATCGCGTTGGAGGTCGCTGGCGAGAACGTGATTCCTGCAACGTTTGTGTTTCCTTCGGTACGTCGAAGGGCTACGGCGGGTACGGCGGGTCAGCCGGCGGGTACGGCGGGTCAGCCGCCGGCTACGGCGGGGATGATCGACACCGATGCGCCGTCGGGCGTTGGCGTCTGCAGGCCTTCGGCGAAGCGGACGTCGTCGTCGTTGACGTAGACGTTGACGAACCTGCGGAGCTTGCCGTCCTCGTCGAGCACCCGCGCCCGGATGCCGGTGTGGTCGGCTTCGAGGGCGTCGAGTACGTCGGCGAGGGTCGCACCCTCCGCGGTGACCTCGGCCGCGCCGCCGGTCAGCGATCGCAGGATCGTGGGCACGCGCACTGTCACTGCCATGTCGAGGCCCCCGCGAAGTCGTGGCGCGCGCCGAGACGACGGCGTCGGATGTCGGTCATTGGTGCAATCCTGCCGCACGGAACGCGTCGAGCGTCGCCGGGATCGTCGCCGTCGGCCGGGCGACCGGCTCGACCGCGTCGAGGGTCTTTAGGCCGTCGCCGGTGTTGAGGATCACCGTCTCGGCCGCTGGGTCGAGCTGGCCCGACGCGAGCAGCTTGCGCAGCGTCGCGACGGTCACCCCGCCGGCGGTCTCGCCGAAGATGCCGGTCGTCCGCGCGAGCAGCTGGATGCCCTCGACCACCTCGTCGTCGCTGACGTCCTCGATCGCGCCACCGGTACGACGTGCCACGTCGAGCGCGTAGGGCCCGTCCGCCGGGTTGCCGATCGCGAGCGACTTCGCGATGCCGCTCGGGCGCACCGGCTGCACGACGTCGTGCCCAGCCCGGAAGGCGGTCGCCACCGGAGAGCACCCGGACGACTGCGCGCCGAACACCTTGTACGGCGTCGCGTCGACCAGCCCGAGCTTGCCGAGCTCGCGCCAGGCCTTGTCGACCTTGGTGAGCAGCGAACCCGACGCGATCGGGATGACGACCTGCTCGGGCAACCGCCAGCCGAGCTGTTCGGCGATCTCGTAGCCGACGGTCTTGGAGCCTTCGGCGTAGAACGGCCGGACGTTGACGTTGACGAACGCCCACGGCAGCTCGCCCGCGACCTCCGCACACAGCCGGTTCACGTCGTCGTAGGAGCCTTCGACGGCGACGAGCGTGCCGCCGTACACCGCCGTCGTGACGACCTTGCCCGCCTCGAGGTCGTGCGGGATGAACACGACCGACTTCATCCCGCAGCTGGCGGCAGCGGCGGCGACGGCGTTGGCCAGGTTGCCCGTCGACGCGCAGGACAGTACGTCGAAGCCGAGCGCACGGGCAGCGTTGGCCGCGACGCCGACCACCCGGTCCTTGAACGAGTGCGTCGGGTTGCCGCTGTCGTCTTTGACCCACAGCGTCTTCATGCCGAGCTCACGGGCGAGGTTGTCCGCCCGCACCAGTCGTGTCATGCCGACCTGCAGGTCGACGACCGGCGCGGCCGGCAGCAGGCCGGCGTAGCGCCACATCGTCTGCGGGCCGGCCGCGACCGACTCGCGGGTGACCAGGCGTTGCAGGTCCTCGTCATAGGCGATCTCGAGCGGGCCGAAACACATCTCGCAGACGTGCGACGGACCGATCTCGTACTGCGTGCCGCACTCGCGACAGACCAGGTGGGACGCCGAGCCGAAGGCAGCGGCGCGCTCTAGCACCGAAGTGGGTGACATCAAAGAGGCCTTCCGTCCTCATCTTCCCCCCGGACGGTTGCCCGAAGGCCGGATGTGGCACCTGCCCGAGACGGGTGGTTGCCGGGGCTTCAACGGGCCGGTTCCCTCAGCCCCTCTTGATGAGAGGTGCGCCCGCCCGAAAGCGGGTGCAGTGATCAGTTTGCCATACGCCGGCCGGCGACAGCCGCCGGGTTTCTTTCGGCTCCTAGTCTTTTGGTCGTGGCAAGCGCCTCGGTTGTCATCGCGTCGAACCGCGGGCCGCTGTCGTTCTCACGCGACGACGACGGCCGAACCACGTCGCGGCGAGGCGGCGGGGGGCTGGTCTCCGCCATGGCGATCGCGGCCGCGGCGCCCGGCGCCGTCTGGGTGTGCGCCGCGTTGTCCGACACCGACCGCGAGGTCGCAGCTGCCGCCGAAGGCGGGCGGGTCGATCTCGCCGGGTTCGACACCGAAGGCGCCGCGGTACGCATGCTCGGCATCGACGCAGGGGTGCTCGACGGCGCGTACACATCTATCTCGAACTCGACGCTGTGGCCGCTCAACCACGGCCTCGGGAAGCCGGCGGCGTACGACGAGCGGTGGCGCGAGGACTGGCAGCGCTACGTCGCCTACAACGAGACGTTCGCCGCGGCGATCGCCGAGGAAGCCGAGCCGCACGCCCGGATCCTGGTGCAGGACTACCACCTGAACCTGGTGCCCGCGGCGCTGCGGGAGCGGCGTCCCGACCTGCGAATCGCGCACTTCACCCACACGCCGTGGGCGGCTCCCCGAGACTTCGCAACGCTGCCGGACGACGTCGCGCGCGCGGTGATCGAGGGCCTGCTCGGTGCCGACTCTCTCGGCTTCCACTCCCCGCGCTGGGCCGCGGAGTTCGCGGAGTGCGCGTCGGCACTGGGCATCGAGGTCGCGGTGCCGCTGCGCGTCCATCCGCTGGGGGTCGACGCAGCGCCGCTGCGCGCCCGGGCAAGCGAGCCTGACGTCGCGCAGCGGCGCGCGGAGCTTCGCGCCGAGGTGGGCGGGGCACGCATCATCGGCCGCGTCGACCGCACGGAACCGGCGAAGAACATCCATCGCGGGCTGCTGGCCTTCGCCGACCTGCTGCGCCGTCATCCGGAGCACGTCGGCAACGTCGTCCACGTTGCGCTCGCCTATCCCAGTCGGCAGGACGTCGCGGAGTACCGCGACTACACCGACCTGTGCCGCCAGACCGCGGCGGCGATCAACGCCGAGCTCGGTGACGGCGGCTGGCAACCGGTCCACCTCGACGTCAAGGACGACTACGCGCGCTCGCTGGCGACCCTGTCGTCCGCCGACGTCCTGCTGGTGAACTCGTTGCGCGACGGGATGAACCTCGTCGCCAAGGAAGGTGTGCTCCTCAACGACTGCGCCGGTCTCGTGCTGTCACGGGAGACCGGCGCCGCCGACGAGATGACCGAGGCGCTGCTGGTCGATCCGCTCGACGTCGAGGCGACCACGGCGGCGATGCACGCCGCGCTGACGATGCCGGACGGCGAGCGCGCCGCTCGCTATGCCGAGCTCGCCCGGGTCGCGGCCGCCCTGCCGCCGCGCGAGTGGCTCCAGCAGCAGCTCGACGTACTGGGTTGAGTCAGCCGGCGTCGAGCATGTCGGCCAGACCGGCCAGCCACGCGACCGCCGCAACCGGACCCGCCAGCACGAGGTCGGCGCGTGCCGCCACCTCCCGCGGCGAGTCCGGGTCCGCGGGGTCGGCGACCGCCACCGTCAAGCCCGACACCGCCGCGTCGCGACGCAGCCGTTCCACCTCGGCGTACGCCGGCAGGTCGCCGAGGTCGTCGCCGAGGTAGATCACCGTTCGCGCGCCGGAGTCGGTGACCAGCCGGCGCAGCGCCTCCCCCTTGTCGACCCCGCGCGGGCGCAGCTCGATGACATAGCGGCCGGGCACCGCCTCCAGGTCGCAGTCGGCCGCGAGCTCCAGCAGCGCCGGGCGCAGCGCCGCGAGCGCTGCGGTCGGGTCGGCGGCGCCCCGGGTGTGGACCGCGACCGAGTGCGTCTTGTCCTCCGTCTGTACGCCGGGATCGGCCGTCGCGAGCAGCTCGGCCAGCCGGGCGCGGGCACGTCCGACGCCTTCGACCGGCGCAGGCGTGGTCAGCGAACCCTCGCGCCAGCTCTGCAAGCCGTAGTGGCCGAGCACCTGGATCCCGGACTGCGCGGTCAGCCCGGCGAGGCCGAGGACCTCCTCGGCGGCCCGACCGCTGACGATCGCGACGGCGCCGATCCGGGCCGCGAGTGCGGTCAGCGCGTCGACCGCACCGGGCGCCGGCCGGGCGTCCTGCGGGCGGGACACGATCGGAGCCAGGGTCCCGTCGAAGTCCACCGCCACAACCGCCGACGACGGGTCGGCCAGCAACGCCGCAACGGCATCAGACGTGACCGCCATCGTCGTCGGTCTAGTCGTGCCAGGAGGCGGTCAGGATCAAGGTGAGCCCGCTGAAGGTGATGCCGGCGGCGGAGTCCGGCACGACCCGCTGGATCCCGGAGAACTCGCCGGCCAGGTGCTGCGCGGCGGCATGCAGACCCGGCGCGTAGTACAGCGTGGTCAGTGACGAGGCGCCGCTGACGTTGCCGACGTCGATCACGGTCCAGCCGCGCGCCTGGATCTCCTCGGCGACGTGATGGGCCAAGCCGGTGATCGTGGTGCTGTTGTAGACCCGCACCGGCGCCATGGCGGTCTGATCGGGCTTGGGCTTCGGCTTGGCCGCAGGCGCGGTGTGCCGGGCCGGTGGACTCGCCGGGCGACTCGCGGTCGGGGTCGGACCAGCGCTGCTCGCGGTCACCGTGGGCGTCGGGTCGGGTGTCAGTGTCGGCGTCGTCGCCGCCGTGACCACGCCGGGACCGGGGCCCTTGCCCGACGAGTGGCCGTTTACCTTGTACACGACGAGGACGACGGCAGCGACCGCCACGACGGCAACCACCGGCGCGACGAGGCGCACCATGACCCTGCGAACGGCGCTCGGCGGCGCGCGATGCCTACCGACCCACGGCCCTTTCGAGCCCGAGCCCCGCGGTGCGATGGCGAAAGCCTTGGGTCAGGCCTCGAAGCCGAGGCGGCGCGCCGAACGCTGACGCTGCCGGGCAGCCCGCATCCGGCGCAGCCGCTTGACCAGCATCGGGTCGGCAGCCAGCGCCTCCGGCCGGTCGAGCAGGGCGTTGAGGACCTGGTAGTAGCGCGTGGCCGACATGTCGAACAGGTCGCGGATCGCCTGCTCCTTGGCTCCGGCGTACTTCCACCACTGCCGCTCGAACTCCAGAATCGCGCTGTCGCGCTCAGAGAGCTCGCCGTTGGCGGGTTCGCGGTCAGAGACCGCTCCAACAACGCTCATGGCAGACTCCTGCGATCGTTCGGCGCCGAACTACAGCGATGTCATTCTGGCACGCCTGGGCTCACAGGTCACGCAACAGGGGCCCGTCACGGGTAGAGACCGCGGATCTGATGCGCCTCCGCCACCCGCCCGACGGCGATGATCTGCGCCGCGATCCGCTTGGACACCCCCCGTTCGCGCGCCACGGCGGCGACGTCGGCGTACGAGCGCTCCATGATCGCCTTCATCCGGTTGACCACCTCTTGCTCGGACCACCAGTACACCTGGATGTCCTGCACCCACTCGAAGTAGGACACCGCCACCCCGCCCGAGTTGGCCAGGATGTCGGGTACGACGACGGTGCCCTTGCTCTCGAGCACCGCGTCCGCGTCGGGCGTGGTCGGGCCGTTGGCGCCCTCGACCACGAACCGCGCCTTGATCGCGTCGGCGTTGCCGTTGTGGATCACGCCTTCGAGCGCTGCCGGCACGAGTACGTCGACGTCGAGGGTCAGCAGGTCCTCGTTGGTGATCGAGTCCGTGCCCGGATAGCCCGCGACCGTGGCCAGCCCGCCGCGGACGTCGCGGAGCATCGCGGCGGGATCGAGTCCGGCCGCGTTGTAGGCACCGCCCCCCACATCGGAGACCGCGACCACCTTGCAGCCGGCTTCCTGAAGGAACTGTGCGGCCAGCCCCCCGACCTTGCCGAAGCCCTGCACCGCGACGGTCGCGCCGACCGGGTCGACGCCCGCCTCGCGCAGCGCTGCGAAGACCGCGATCTGCACCCCACGGCTGGTCGCACCGCCGCGGCCTTCGGACCCGCCGACGCTGAGCGGCTTGCCGGTGACCACCCCAGGGGTGGTGTAGCCCTTCTGCACCGAGAAGGTGTCCATGAACCACGCCATGGTCTGCTCGTCGGTGCCGACGTCAGGCGCCGGGATGTCCTTTTCCGGACCGACGATCGGGAACAGCTCGCTGGCGTAACGCCGCGTCACCCGTTCCAGCTCGTAGTGGCTGTAACGGCGCGGGTCGATCGTGACGCCGCCCTTGGCGCCGCCGTACGGGATGCCGATCAACGCGCACTTCCAGGTCATCCACATCGCGAGGGCGCGCACCTCGTCGATGTCGGTGGACGGGTGATAGCGGATCCCGCCCTTGGCCGGGCCCCGCGCGTCGTTGTGCTGGACGCGATAGCCGCGCAGTACCTCTACGTTGCCGTCGTCTCGGCGCAGCGGAATGGCCACCGTCAGCTCACGCCGAGGCGTCGCGAGCGTCCGGTACATCCCGTCGTCGAGCCCGAGGTGCTTGACCGCCTCCGCGAGCTGCAGCTGCGCCGACTGCCACGCCGACTGCCGGACCGGTTGGGACGTCTGATCGGCCACGGGCTCATCCTGCCACCGACGACAGCACCGAGCCCCGTGTCCGGATTGAACGGACGACCGCTCGCTTACAAGGCGAGTGCTCTACCACTGAGCTAACGGGGCAAGCGCCCCAAGGTTAGGGAATCACTGATCCATGCATGTCCTGCTGCGCGTCGCCCGGATCGACGGCTGGACCGCGTTGTCGTCGTCGGCGGTAGCGCTGCTACCGCGCTCCTCCTCCGCCTTGCCAGCCGCCGCCCGGATCGCCGCTCGCGACGGACGGCATTAATCAGTGATTCCCTAGAGCGCGGCGGCTGCCAACCGAATCGGCGCTTCGAGAGTCTTCTGTGCATGCCGGGGGTGCCGCTGACTCGTCGGCGGGCGCTCGGCCTGCTGGCGGGGACGGGAGCGGCGGGCGTCCTCGCCGCGTGCAGTGGCGGCTCCGGCCGGCCGGTGGCGCCGAGCGGTACGCGGGCCCCGACACCGACGCCCAAGCCGCCGAGCGCCCCCGCCACCGCAGCCGCCACCGACTGGCGGGCGCTGCGACAGGCCATGACCGGTGAGCTGCGACGGCGTGGTGAGGCGGGGTACGAGGAGGCTTCCCTGCTCTTCGACCCCCGCTTCGACCACGTCCGCCCGGCGGCCGTCGCGACGGTCGCGACCGAGAGCGACGTCGCGGCATGCGTCGCGTTCGCGCACCGGTTCGGTCTGCCGCTGTCGATCAGGTCCGGCGGCCACTCCTACATCGGTGCCTCCACCGGACCCGGGCTGGTGATCGACCTGCGTGGGCTGCACGACATCGACGTCGGCGACGGCACCGCGACGATCGGCGCCGGCGCGGCGCTGGTCGACGTGTACGCCGGCCTCGCTGCGCAGGGTGTCGCGATCCCTGCGGGGTCCTGCCCGTCCGTCGGGTTGTCCGGGCTGGCACTCGGCGGCGGGGTCGGAGTCGTCACCCGCAAGTACGGCCTGACCTGTGACCGGATCGCCGCCGCCCGGGTAATCACCGCCGACAGCACGGCGCAGACCGTCGACGCCGACCACGACGGCGAGCTCTTCTGGGCACTGCGCGGCGGCGGTGGCAGCTTCGGCGTGGTGACCTCGCTGACCGTGCAGACCCATCCGACCGAAGCGCTCTCGCACGCCTTCCTGGTCTGGCCGTGGTCGGCGGCCGCCGACGTGGTGAGCGCCTGGCAGGCGTTCGCCGTCGCGGCGCCCCGCGAGCTGTGGTCGGCCTGCCACGTCCTCGCGCCCGACACCAAGTCGGCCGGCCCGAACGTGTCGGTCGTCGCGGTCCACGTCGGTCCGAGCAGCGCCCTGTCGGGCCACCTCGACAGCTTGCTTGCCGCGGTGCCGCTCGCGCCGACGACCCGCTCGATCACCGACGACGACTACGAGTCGACGATGCTGCTCGAAGCGGGGTGCGCCGACCTCACGCTCGCGCAATGCCACGTCGGCGCCGAGACGCCGGGCGGCACGCTGCCGCGCGCGGCGTTCCTCGGCGCCTCGGACTACTTCCACGACCCGATCCCCGCGGCAGGCATCGCGGCGATGGTGCAAGCCGTCGAACGCCGCGCGGCCGATCCACTCCTCGGCAACGGCGGCGTGTCGCTCGACGCGCTCGGCGGCGCGGTCGACGACCTCGCCCCCGACGCCACGGCGTACGTCCATCGGGGTGCGCTGTTCAACGCGCAGTACACGGCGGGATGGCGCGGCGGCGGCGATGCAGCGCTGGCCCGCAACCGGTCGTCGCTGGCCGCGATTCATGCGACGCTGCGGCCCTACGGCACCGGCCAGGCGTACCAGAACTACGCGGACGCGACGCTGGTCGACCCGCAGCGGGCGTACTACGGCGCGAACCTGCCGCGGCTGGTCGAAGTCAAACGGAGCTACGACCGGCGCAACGTCTTCGACCAACCTCAGGGCATCAAGCCCCGGTGATCACGACGCGTCAGCGATCTCCCGCGCCCGCAGGTGACCGTCGAGCTTGCGCTTGATCCGCTGCAGCGCGTTGTCGATCGACTTCACGTGCCGGTCGAGCACCGCCGCGATCTCGTGGTAGCTCTTGCCGTCGATGTAGAGCCGCAGCACCTCGGCTTCGAGGTCGGACAGCGCCGCGTCGAAGTGGGCCTGCAGCGCCCGGATCCGCTCGGCGGAGATCACCAGGTCGGCTGGGTCGCAGACCGCGGTCATCGGGAGTACGTCGGCGAGCGTGCGGTCCCCGTCCTCGTCAGCGACGACCGGGCGGGAGAACGAGACGTAGTTGTTCAGCGGTCCGTGCTTCTGGCGGGTCGCGGTCTTGATCGCGGTGATGATCTGGCGGGTCACGCAGAGCTCGGCGAAGGCGCGAAAGCTCGACGTGAGCTCCGGGTTGAAGTCGCGGATCGCCTTGTAGAGGCCGATCATGCCCTCCTGGACGATGTCCTCGTGGTCGGCCCCGACCAGGAAGTAGGAGCGTGCCTTCGACCGGGCGAAGCCGCGGTACTTGGTGAGCAGGTCGCTGAGTGCGTAGTCGTCGCCCGCCCGGGCGGCGGCGACGAGCGCGTCGTCGTCGTCCTCACGGCGTGCCACGGGCGCAACCGGGTGCACCCTCGCTGAACGCATAGGTCAGGCCTCTCAACGCTGGGCAACTGGCACGACCAGTGACGAATCGTAGGTTCGTGACCGGCCGGTGAACATCGGGCCTCGTCACAACAACGAGCGAGCGACCTTGGAGTTGCGGGCGGATAAATCCGACTTTTCGGACAAAACCCTGTGACCCGGGTCTCACCGGGAAAATGCCCCTCGTCGCGTCTCACAAGATCGGCGAGGAAAACCGGCCGCGCCGGCCGGCCCTACCGGGCCCGCTGCACCGAGCGCTGACCGCCCTCAGCCGCGCCGGCGACGGGCCACTTCGGCGAGTGCGATCCCGGCGGCGACCGAGGCGTTGAGCGACTCCACCGGCCCGGCCAGCGGGATCCGCAGGGTGAGGTCGCAGCGCTCCCGGACCAGTCGCGACAGCCCCGCGCCCTCGGCGCCGACCACCACGACCAGGGGCCCGGTCGCCAGCTCGAAGCCGTCGAGGTCGAGCTCGCCCCGGCCGTCGAGACCGACGACCATCAGCCCGGCGTCGGCGTACGACGTGAGCGCCCGGACCAGGTTCGTCGCGCGAGCGACCGGCAACCGGGCGAGCGCCCCCGCGCTCGCCTTCCACGCCGACGGCGTCACCCCCACCGACCTGCGCTGCGGCAGCAGCACGCCGTGGGCGCCGAACGCCGCAGCCGAGCGCACCACCGCGCCGAGGTTGTGCGGGTCCGTCACCCCGTCGAGTGCCACGACGAGCGGCGCATCGGTCGACTCGAGCACCCGGCGCAGCAAGTCGTCGGGATGGGCGTAGTCGAACGGACGCACCGCGAGCGCGATGCCTTGGTGCGCAGCGCCGCCACTGAGCCGGTCGAGCTCCGGGCGGCCGGTCTCGATGATCGCGATCTCGTGCTCCTTGGCCAGCCGGGCCGCCTCGATCAGCCGATCGTCGCGGTCCAGGCCTGACGCGAGGTACATCGTCGTGGCCGGCACCGCGGCGCGCAGCGCCTCGACGACCGCGTTGCGGCCGGCGACCACGTCCGCGGCGCCCTCGCGGCGACGGGTGTCCTGGCGGGCCGGGCGCGGCTGGGCCGTCGCTCGCTTGGCCGCCGCCCGGGCCCGGCGAGCGGCCGGATGCTTCGTCCGGTCCTCTGCCTTCGGGGTCGGGCCGCGGCCCTGCAGCTTGCGACGGCCGTGACCTCCGGTGCCGCTGGTCGGACCCTTCTTGCTCGCCACGGCGCTACCCGATCCGCCAGCGCGGCCCGTCGGCGGTGTCCTCGACGACCACGCCGGCCGCCGCGAGCGCGTCGCGGATCCGGTCGCTCTCGGCGAAGTCCTTGCGTTCGCGCGCCGCCTGCCGGGATGCCAGCAGTGCCGGCATCACCGCGTCGAGGACCTGTCCCTGCGCGGACTCGCCACTGCCGGCGAACTCGTTGGGCGCCAGCCCCAGCACGTCCGCCATCGCCGCGACCTCGGCGTACGCCGACCGCGCCGCGGCGGCATCCCCGTCGGCCAGCGCGGAGTTGCCGCGGCGGACCGTGTCGTGCAGCACACCGAGCGCGGCGGGCACCGCGATGTCGTCGTCCATCGCCGCGACGAACTCCTCCGGCAGCCCCGAGGTCCCGCTGACGTCGGGGTAGCGCTCGGCTGCCCGCGACAGGAAGTTCTCGATGCGGGTGTAGGCCGCGTCAGCCTCGGCCAGGCCGGCATCGCTCCATTCACTCTCGGAGCGGTAGTGCGGCGAGACGAGGTAGTAGCGCAACGCCTGCGGGCGGGCCGCCGCCAGCAGGTCGGCGACGAACAGCGAGTTGCCCAGCGACTTGCTCATCTTCGTACCGCTGGTGTTGAGCAGGCCGTGGTGCAGCCAGAACCGCGCGAACCCGTCACCGGCTGCGGCGGACTGCGCGAGCTCGTTCTCGTGGTGCGGGAAGACGAGGTCGAGCCCGCCGCCGTGGATGTCGAAGGTCGGGCCGAGGTACTTCGTCGCCATCGCCGAGCACTCGATGTGCCACCCCGGACGGCCGGGGCCCCACGGGGTGTCCCAGAACGGCTCGCCGGGCTTGGCTGCCTTCCACAATGCGAAGTCGAGCGGGCTGCGCTTGGCCGCCGTACCGTCGTCGCCGGACTGCATCGCGTCCGGCTGCTGGCCGGAGAGCTCGCCGTACGCCGGGTGAGAGCGGACGTCGAAGTAGACGTCGCCCCCGGAGGGGTAGGCGTGGCCGGCCTCGATCAGCCGTTGGATCAGCGCGACCATCTCCGGAATGTGCCCGGTGGCGCGAGGCTCTCCCGTCGGCGGCAGGCAGTTCAACGCGTCGTAAGCAGCGTGGAACTCACGCGTCACCGCGGTCGCGAGCGCCCACCACGGCGTGCCTTTGGCGTCGGCGTTGACGAGGATCTTGTCGTCGATGTCGGTGACGTTGCGCAGGTGGTGGACGTCGTGGCCGCTCGCCTGAAGCCACCGGCGTACGACGTCGAACGCCACCGCCGAACGGACGTGCCCGATGTGCGGGGCCGACTGCACCGTCGGGCCGCAGACGTAGAGGGTGACGATGCCGGGGGTGACGGGCTCGAAGTCACGGACCGCCCGGGTCCTGGTGTCGTACAGCCGCAGCGCCACCGACCCACCCTATTGATCCGCCGAGCCCAACGTTGTTGGTCTTTCGCGGCGCCCGAAAGACCAAAAAGGTTGGGCTCGACGCTTAGACGGCGACGAGGAGGGCGGTGGCGATGGCCGCGAGGCCCTCGCCGCGACCGGTCAGCCCGAGACCGTCGGTGGTCGTCGCCGACACCGAGACCGGCGCCCCGATGGCACTGGACAGGGCAGCCTCCGCCTCGACGCGGCGGGAGCCGAGCTTGGGCGTCTCGCCGATCAGCTGCACCGCGACGTTGCCGATCGCCCAACCCGCCACGATGAGCCGGCGGGCGGTCTCGGTCAGCAGCGCCACGCCGGAGGCGCCCGCCCACCGGGGATCCCCGGTCCCGAACTGTGCGCCGAGGTCGCCCATGCCCGCCGCCGACAGCAACGCGTCGCACGCGGCGTGCGCGACGACGTCCCCGTCCGAATGACCGGCGAGCCCTCGCTCGCCCGGCCAGGCCAGCCCGGCGAGAGCGAGCGGACGATCGTCGGCGAACGGATGCACGTCGACCCCGATGCCGATTCGGGGTACGCCGGCCAACGCCTGGTTGAGCGGGACGACCTCCTCGCTCATGCTCCTGCCTTGGCCGCCGGCGCCGGCCCGGTCACGTCCCCGAAGACCAGACGCCCGTTGGCGGTCACGACCACACTGCTGATGCGCACCGTCACATCCTTGCCGACCAGCGAGCGACCTCGCTCGACCACGACCATCGTGCCGTCGTCGAGATACCCGACACCCTGTCCCGCCTCACGCCCGGGCTTCGTGACCTGGACGGTCACGTCCTCGCCGACCACCACCGGTGGGCGCAGCGCGAGGGAGAGGGCGTGGAAGTTGAGGACGGCAACCCCGGAGATCGCGGCCGACTTCGCCAGGTTCGAGTCCAGCGTGAGCAACGCGTAGTCGAGGTCGAGGCAGGTCCGGACCAGCTTCTCGTCGACGGCGTCGACCTCGGGCTGCGGGTCGGGGATCACGTCGAGGTCCACGAACGGCTCACGACGCAGCGTCTCCAGGACCTCGATGCCGCGCCGGCCGCGGCTGCGGCGGGTCGGGTCCGAGGTCTTGACGAGCCGATCGAGCTCGTCGAGCACAGGCTGAATCACGACGAACCGGCCGTGGACGAACCCGGCGCGGACCACGTCGACGATCCGCCCGTCGATCGCCACCGAGGTGTCGACCAGCTTCACCAGCGCGGAGCCCGAGACCCGCCGCGGCATGACCCCGGTGCGGAACCCGATGACCCCGAGCACCTCGTCGCGCTTGGCGGCGCCCACTCGGAAGCCGACGTAGGCGAGCAGTACGACGACGATGCTGAACAGCGACACCGCAAGGGCGAGCCCTGGGATGAAGAACAGCGGCCAGCCGGTGACCACGCCGATGAGCGCACCGACCAGCGCACCGAAGCTGCCGGCGACAAGGGTGTCGGCCGAGACCTCACGCAGGACCGCCTCGGTGCGGTCCGCGGTGGTCGCGGCGGTTCGCCCGAGGATGCCGCCGACGACGTACCCGACCCCCGAGCCGACGATGACGCCGAGCCCGGCGCCGCGGAACGGGCCGATCGAGACGTTGTGCAGATGGCGCGAGCTGACCTGGCCGACCTCGACCCCGAGGCCGATGAAGAACACGACCGTGAGCAGCCGCAGTACCTCGACAAGGCTGTTCGGGGTACGGCGGCTCGGCACGCGGGTCCGGCTCACCTAGCGATTCTCGGCCTCTCGGGCCCTCGCCACTTCACCCAGAAGGGCTAATCAAGATCGCGGCGGCTAGCTGGCGAGGACCTCGTCCAGAATGGCTTCGGCCTTGTCCTCGTTGGTGCCTTCGGCGAGCGCGAGCTCGCTGACCAGGATCTGGCGGGCCTTGGCGAGCATCCGCTTCTCGCCCGCCGACAGGCCGCGCTCCCGGTCCCGCCGCCACAGGTCGCGGACCACCTCGGCGACCTTGTTCACGTCACCCGATGCGATCTTCTCGACGTTGGCCTTGTACCGGCGCGACCAGTTCGTCGGCTCCTCGGTGTGGGGGGCCTTGAGGATCTCGAAGACCCGCTCCAGGCCGTCCGCGCCGACGACGTCACGGACCCCGACGTACTCGGCGTTGTCGGCGGGAACCCGGACCGTCAGGTCGCCCTGCGCAACCTTCAGGACGAGGTAGGTCTTCTCCTCGCCCTTGATGGTCCTGGTCTCGATTGCCTCGATGAGCGCCGCCCCGTGGTGGGGGTAAACGACAGTCTCGCCGACCGTGAACGTCATGCGCGTTGATCCCTTCGCTGACCTCCAGGATATCACGCAAAATCGCTGCCCCGACCGGCCGCCAAAGAGCAAAACCGCAGGTCAGAGGCCTGTTCTGCGCAAATCCAGGTCTTGACAGGACGTCCGGCACGTGCATGTGCACAACGCTGGGGACGACCTCGATCTGGTGTGTTCAGGGTATGTCGCGACAGCGACATCGAGCGCATACTCGAACCCGATGCGGGACGACGACGACCGACCGGGTGAGGCGGCACATGCCGCTGATGAGAGCTGGGCGGACCTCGTCGTACCCGACGACATCTCCGAGCTGGCAGCCGACATCGCCGCCTACCACCGCGAGCTGCGGCGCGCCCGCCGGGGCCGGCGGTTCACCCGCTCGAATGCCCGCCGCGCGACCGGCCCGATCTTCGCGCTGGCCCTCGCCACCGCGTTGGCCGGCCTCGTGGCCTTGATGCTGACCGTGATGGCGCCGCAAGCCGTGCAACCGCCGTCGGCCGCGCCGCTGGCCGCCCCGACCGTTGCCGACGGCTCGGTCGGCGGGCTGCTGCCCGAGGTGACGTTGACCGGCCCGAACGGACCGGTCGACTCTCGCGCGGTTGCGTTGCGTCCGGCGGTGTTCGCTCTCGTGCCGGTCGGCTGTGCGTGCAAGGCGTTGCTCGATGGGCTCGGCGGGGAGGCGTACAGCGAAGGGCTACCGCTGGCCGTCGTCGTACCGTCCGCCAGCGACCCGAGCACAGCCGCGGTGGTCGCCTCGCTGGACCGCGGGGTGACGCTGTATCTCGACCCGAGCGCGGCGCTCGCGACCGCCGTGACCGGCAGCGCCGCGCCTGACCCGACCGCGATCTCGGCCACCGTCGTCGTCGTGAACAAGGACGGCACGATCTACGACATCGACCGCGACGTCAGCAACGCCTCGCAGTCCTCACTGGAGGCGGAGCTGCAGAGCATGCTGGTGCGCCACTAGCGAGGTGGCGGGTCCGCCTCCGGCCTCGCACGGGCACCTCAGTAGGCTGGCCGCGCCTGCCAAGTAGGCAACGCCGGACCGGAGGACTCGAGGAGTGTCTGTGATCGCGCGCCGTGCCACACAGCGCAGCATCGCCGCGGGCGCGCTCGCGCTCGTGCTGCCTGTCCTTGCCGGATGCGGCATGGAGGCCAAGGACGAGACGAGCAAGGAACACACCCAGATCCAGGCCGCGAGCAACCACATCGGCGCGATCAAGATCCGCAACGCATTCCTCACGACGCTGCCCTCGGCGACGTCGGTCGACTCCGGCACGACCTACCTCGTGGTCACCCTCGTCAACGACGGCCGGACCCCGGACGCCCTCACGGGTGTCACCACGCCACTGGGCACCGCATCCCTTCAGGGCGGGCCGGTGACGCTGCCACCCGGAGTCGTCGTCTCGATCAGCGACCCGGAGCTCGACCCGAGCGCGACCACGCTCGCCGTCACTACGGCGACCGCGCCGACGGTGGGGACGACCGAGCCGGTGTCCTTCAGCTTCGCGACCGCGGGAACCACCGAGAACCTCGACGTACCGGTGGTCGCGCCCGGCGGCAGCCTCTCACCCGACCAGGTGATCCCGACCACCCAGGCCACGGTCGCCACCCCCATCGTCTGACCTTCCCCCCAGCAACGCTGCGTTGCTGGGGGATCTCCCGGGCGACGCTGCGTTGCTGGGCAAAAAGCCGAGGCAACGCTGCGTTGCTGGGGTGGGGTGGGGGTCGGGGTGGGGTGGGGGTGGGGTGGGGTCAGCGGCCTTGGTTGGCGACGGCTTCCGCCGCGGCCTTGGCGGCGTCGGCGTCGAGATAGGTCCCACCCGCGACCAGCGGCCTCAGCTGGTCGTCGAGCTCGTACGCCAGCGGGATGCCGGTCGGGATGTTGAGCTCGACGATCGCCTTGTCGCTGATCCCGTCGAGGTGCTTGACCATCGCCCGCAGCGAGTTCCCGTGCGCCACCACGAGCACCGTCTTGCCGGTACGCAGGTCCGGCACGATCGCGTCGTACCAGTACGGCAGCATCCGCGCGATCACGTCGGCGAGGCACTCGGTACGCGGCACGATCTCCGGTGGCAGCGACGCGTACCGCGGATCGCCGACCTGAGAGAACTCGTCGTCATCAGGCAGCGGCGGCGGCGGGGTGTCGAACGAACGCCGCCACACCATGAACTGGTCGTCGCCGAACTCCGCCCGCACCTGCGCCTTGTCCTTGCCCTGCAACGCCCCGTAGTGGCGCTCGTTGAGCCGCCAGCTCCGGCGTACCGGAATCCACTGCCGGTCGCAGGCGACCAGTGCGTTGCCGGCCGTGACGATCGCGCGCTTGAGCACGGACGTGTGAAGTACGTCGGGAAGCAGCCCGTGCTCGGCGAGCAGCTCACCCGCGCGGACCGCCTCGGCGAATCCCTTGTCCGTCAGCCCGACGTCGACCCAGCCGGTGAACAGGTTCTTCGAGTTCCACTCGCTCTCGCCGTGGCGAAGCAAGACCAGCCGTCCCGTCACGGGGTGCCATTCTGCTGTGCGCCGCGAGCCGCCCGGTTGTCGGGATCGGCGAAGCGCGCGAACGCGGCGAGATTCGCCAGCGACTCGCCCCGTTTCACCCGCCAGTCCCATTCCCGTTCGATCGAGGTGCGGAAGCCGATTTCGAGGGCGGTGTCGAACAGGTCGTCGGAAGCGGTGAGTACGGCGCCGAGCACCCGGTCGATCTCCTCCGGGGTCACCGACGACAGCGGCAGCCGCCCGACGAGGTAGACGTCACCGAGCAGGTCCACCGAGAACGCGACGGCGTAGAGCTTCGCGTTGCGTTCGAGCAGCCACCGCCAGAACCGCTCCTCGTTCTCGTCCGGCTTGCGGCAGAAGAACGCTTCGACGTGCAGCGAATGGTCGCCGATGACCAGCCACGTCATGGTGGCGAGCTTGTGCGAGCCAGGCAGCTTGACGAAGAACGCGCCCGGGTTGGGCTCTTCGAACTCGAGTTCTCGCTCGCCGAGCTCCTCGCGCAGCACCGCCGCCAGGCGGTCGACGTCGGTCATGGCACGACGGAGGTGTAGACCTCGAGGACCCGCTCGACGGTCGCGCCCCACCCGAACCGTTCGGCGTGGCGGATCGCTCCTTCGGCCAGGGCGAGCCGGCTCGCCGGCTGGGCGAGCAGGCCGCCGAGCACCCGGGCGTAGTCCCGCGGATCGTGACCGTCGATGAGCAGACCCGAGCCGCCGTCACACACGGCCGTGACGAGCCCGCCGACCCGGGCCGCGACCACCGGCGTCCCGCAGGCCTGCGACTCCAGCGCCACCAGACCGAACGACTCGTTGTACGACGGGACGACGGTCACGTCGGCCGCCCGGTAGTAGTCGGCGAGCAGCGCGCGCGGCGCGGGTCGCTCGAAACGGACCAGGTCCGCGATGCCGAGGGAGACCGCGAGCTTCGACAGCTCTTCGGGCTTGTCCAGCCCGTTGCCCGACGGGCCGCCGACCACCAGCACCACTAGCCGGTCGCGAAGCGCGGGGTCGGCCTCGACCAGTCCGGCGGCGGCACGCAGGAGGACGTCCGGCGCCTTGAGCGGTTGGATCCGCCCGACGAACAGCAGCACGTGGGCGTCGGCCGCGATGCCCAGCGCGAGCCGGGCGAGGACCCGGTCACCAGGCGTGAAGGTCTCGAGGTCGACCCCGGGGGCCACCACGTCGACCTTCGCGGCGTCCGCGCCGTACAGCTCGACCAGCTGCGTCGCCTCGTCGGTGGTGGAGGCGATCAGCCGGTCGGCGGCCTCGACCACCTGCGCCTCACCGATCGCCCGCATCGCGGGCTCCGGCGCGTCGCCGTCGGCCAGCAGCGCGTTCTTGACCTTCGCCATGGTGTGCATCGTGTGGACCAGCGGGACGCCCCAGCGTTCCTTCGCCAGCCACCCGACCTGGCCGGACAGCCAGTAGTGGGAGTGGACCAGGTCGTACCAGCCGGGTTCGTGCGCGGCCTCCTCGCGCAGCACCGCGCTGGTGAAGGCGCACAGCTGCGCCGGCAGGTCGTTCTTGTGGAGGCCCTCATACGGGCCGGCCGTCACGTGGCGGACGAGTACGCCGGGCGAGAGCTCCACGGTGGGCGGCAGCTCGCTGCTCGTCGCCCGGGTGAAGATCTCGACGCTGATGCCGTGCTCGGCGAGGCGGCGGCTCACCTCGGTGACGTAGACGTTCATTCCGCCGGCGTCGCCGCACCCAGGCTGCTCCAGCGGGGAGGTGTGGACCGACAGCGTCGCGACCCGACGTGGCAGTCCCATGCTCTCAATCCTGCCCGAAAGGCCCGGTTCGCTCACCTGGCCGGCCGCGGCAGCCCGACTCATAGGCTCGTCCTGTGCAACGAACCGCTGTCGTGACCGGGGCGAGCAGCGGCATCGGCGCCGCGACCGCTCGCCGGCTGGCCGCCGAGGGGTACGACGTGATCGCCGCGGCGCGCCGCCTCGACCGACTGGAGGCGCTCGCCGCCGAAGCCGGCGTGCGACCGGTCGTGCTCGACGTCACCGACGAGGCCTCGGTACGCGCCCTCGCCGACTCGCTGGCCACCTGTCATGTCCTGGTCAACAACGCGGGCGGGGCTTTCGGTCTCGAGCCGGTCGCCGACGCCGACGAAGCCGCCTGGCGACAGATGTGGGAGACCAACGTCCTCGGCATGATGCGCGTGACCCGCGCGTTGCTCCCGGCGCTCGAGCGCAGCGGCGACGGGGTGGTCGTCACGGTGACCTCCGTCGCCGGGCACATCGTTTACGAAAACGGTGCGGGGTACGCCGCGGCGAAGCATGCGGAGCGCGCGGTGTCGGAGACGCTGCGCCTCGAGGTGTTCGGCAAGCCGATCCGCGTAGTGGAGGTCGCGCCGGGCATGGTCGCCACGGAGGAGTTCTCACTAAATCGGTTGGGCGGGGACCGCGCCAAGGCGGATGCTGTCTACGCCGGAGTGCCCGGGCCGCTGTCCGCCGACGACGTCGCCGACTGCATCGCGTGGGCCGCCACCCGGCCGTGGAACGTCAACGTCGACCTCCTCGTGGTGCGCCCTCGCGCGCAAGCCGCGCAACACAAGCTCTACCGGGAGACGACAGCGTGACCGAACCGACACCGGCGGCAGGCGACCACACCCACGTCGTACACAACGGCAAACGCGAGCTGACCATCGACGAGCTCGCCCTGATGCAGCCGGGCATGGACCGGCTGATGGCGGAGGTCGGCCAGCGGACCCACCGGCTCTACTACGCCGCGAAGGCCGGCAACTGGAAGCTCGCGGAGTACTTCTACACCTCCACGTACAAGCAGCTGCGGCTGTGCGCCACCAGCCGGCCGAAGTACGCCGAGGACATGGCCGCCTACCTCGAGCAGGACTGCGCGCCGGTCCGCGAGGCGTTGCGCAACCGCGACCAGGACGCCTTCGACGTGGCCTACCAGCGACTCGTCGACCGCGCCAACCACTACCACGACGTGTGGAAGAAGCCCTGGCTGCACTGGGTGACACCGGACAGCCCGCCCAACGACCTCGACCTCACCGCCGGCATCGAGGACCAGTGACCACCCCCGCGTACGCAGAGCTCGTCAGCGCCGTCCGGCGCGAGGGTGAGGCACTCGTCGCCGCCGCCCGGCAGGGCAGCGAAGCCGCCGTGCCGACGTGCGGGGCGTGGACCGTCGCCGACCTCGCCCGCCACGTCTGGCAGGTCTACGCCAACGTCACGATGTACGTGACGACGCGCGCCACACGACGTCCGGACCAGTTCCCGGAGCTGCCCGACGGCGACCCCGTCGACCTGCTCGAGGCACAGCTCGACCAGCTGGTCGCCGCGTTGAGCGACGTGGCTGCCGACACCCCGATCTGGACGTGGGTGTTCGACGCTCCCGCGGGCGCGGTGTTCTGGGCGCGACGGATGGCCCACGAGTCGGCGGTGCACCGGTTCGACGCCCAGAACGCCCACGGCATCCAGGAGCCGATCAACGCGGAGCTGGCGGGCGACGGGATCGACGAGCTGGTCGACGTCATCGCGCCTCGGGTCTACGGTCGCGACGAGCTCAGCGGCCCGACCGGCTCGCTGGCCCTGCACTCCACCGACGGCGACGCCTGGTTCCTGGAGCTGCATCCGAGCGGGGTGCGCAAGGTGGAGCGGCTCGAGTCACCGGCCGTGACCGCGACCGGCACCAGCAGCGGGCTGCTGCTGACCGTCTACGGCCGCGTCCCGATCAGCACGGTCGAGGTCACTGGCGACGCGTCGCTGCTCGAAGCCTGGACCGACGTCCTCAACTTCTGAGGGCGCGGGCGAACTCGTCGTACGCGTCCTGGCTGAACAGCACGAACCGTACGTCGGTCACGTCCGTCGGGGTCGCCGTCACGGTCGCCACAGCGATGTCGGCCGCCGAGGCCATCGGCCAGCCGTACACCCCGGCGGAGACCGCCGGGAACGCGACGCTTGCCGCGCCGAGCTCGTCGGCGACCCGCAGCGCCTCCCGGTAGCAGGACGCCAGCAGCTCGGAGCGGTCCGTCGTCCGGCTGTAGACCGGCCCGACGACGTGGATCACCCAGCGGCAGCGCATGTCGCCGGCGTCGGTGGCGGCCGCCTGCCCCGCCGGTAGCGAGCCGATCCGGTCGCGCAGCTCGCGACGGGCCTCCAGCTGCGCGTCGCCGCCGGCGCGCAGGATCGCGCCGTCGACGCCACCGCCACCCATCAGGCCGCTGTTCGCGGCGTTGACGACGGCGTCCACCTCCTGCTCGACGATGTCGCCGAGGACGAGACTGATCTGTGCTGTCACGCCGTCGCGGTGAGCAGCGGCACGAGCAGCTCCTCATCGGTCAGCGCTCCGTGATGGCCGGGCAGCGCCGACATCCGCGACTCGCGCTTGCGCTGGACGATGCCGAGGCGGCCCTGCGCGATCGCGACGACGTCACCGATCCGCGCCCGCGCGGTCGGCGTGACCACCGCGCCGAACAACCCGGCCGCGATCGCGGTCTCGGCGTCCAGGACCCACGCCCGGTCGCCGAGCACCGCACGCCAGGTGGCGAGTACGTCGGCGGCGGCCCCGGGTTTCGCGTGGACGTGTCTCATCCGGGGCTCGCCGGCGATCGCGACGACGCCTTCCCGCAGCGGCGAGTTCGGCTCGTCCGCGTCGACCGCCTCGTCCTGCGCGACGTCCGTCATGCCGTGATCTGCGGTGACGAACAACGACGTGCCCGTCGGCAGCCGCTCGGCGAGCAGCTGGATCCGCCGGTCGATCAACGACAGCTGCGCCGACCACGAGTCACTCGACGGCCCCCGGATGTGACCGACGAAGTCGAGCTCGGAGGCGTAGGTGTAGACCAGCGAGCGATGACCGCGGTCGGCCGCGTCGGCGGCGAGCGCAACCATGTCACCGCCGGTCGTCACCCCGCGAAACCCACCGCCGCGAAACACCGCCCGGGTCAGGCCGGTTCCCTCGAAGTCGCGCGAGCTCGCAATCGTCACCGAGACACCGGCGTCGGCGGCCTGCTGCCAGACCGTGGTGCGGGACTGGATCTCCTCGGGTTCGAGGACCTCGCGCAAGTCGTCCTTGCCGGACAGCTGACGCCACGACAGCCAGTTGACCGGCTCGCCGACCTCGGCGACGTAGGACGAGTAGCCGGTCATGGCGTGCTCACCGGCCGGCAGGCCGGTCGACAGCGAGGCGAGGGAGGTGACGGTGGTCGACGGGAACCCAGCCGTCAGCTCGCGGCAGGCCAGTGACGACAGGAACGGCGCCGCCGCCGCGCCCGCCTGCATCCCCACCAGGCCCATTCCGTCGACCAGCACGACGACCGCCCGGGCGGTGTCGGGCAGGCCCAGCCGGTTGTCCTCGCCGACGCCGAGCGCCGCAAGCACCGACGGCATGACGTCGCAGAGCGAGGCTTCGCCGTAGCGCGGCACAGGCATCGCGGCGTCGGTCACTGTGGCAGCCGCACTCTGAGCCTGCGAAACCCTTTGCCTTTGTTCTCGATCTTGACTACCTCGATCGCACCGATCTGCCGGGTCGACGCGACGTGAGTACCACCGTCGGCCTGGGTGTCGAGCCCGACGATGTCGACGATCCGCACCTCGGACAGACCTGGCGGCAACAGGTTCGTCGCCGTGCGGATGATGTCCGGGATCGCGAAGGCCTCGTCGTAGGGCAGGACCTTCACCTCGATCCGGCGGTCGGCGGCGATCTCGGTTGCGCAGGCCTCGGCGATCGCGTCGCGGAAGCCGTCCGGCACCTCGGGAAGGTTGAAGTCCATCCGTGCCTCGAGCGGTTCCATGTTGCCGCCGGTGACCAGTGCGCCGTAGTCGCGGAACACGACACCGGCCAGCAGGTGCAGCGCCGAGTGGGTGCGCATGAGAGCGGTACGTCGCTCGTCGTCGATCGCCCCCTGCACCGCGGTGCCGACGGCGGGCAGCGGCTCACCATCGACCGGGATCAGGTAGACGTCGTCACCGGTCTTGCGTGCGCCGGCGATTTTCGTCTGGACCCCGCCCCAGAGGAGGACGCCCTCATCCGGTGGCTGTCCCCCGCCGCCGGGGTAGAACGCCGAGCGATCGAGGACGAGGCCCTCGTCGTCCGCACGGAGCACGACCGCCTGCCACTCGCGAAGAGTCGCATCTGCCAGCTCGAGACGGTCGGTCGCCATCGGTGCTGAGAGTACGGGAACCTTGTGGCGGGTACCGACGTCTGACGACCATGAGGTGGCGCATGAACGGCGTACGAACGACCATCACGACGCTGGCCGCTGCCGGCCTGCTGTCCGGCGGGGTCGGCGCAGCGGCCGCGGCGAGTGCGACGACCGCCGGCGCGACCCGCCCGCCGGCCGAGCACGTGCCCCGCACGATCCATCGCGCGGAGGTCATCTACTCCGGCACGACGCAGGGCACTGCTCGCACTGTGCGTGGTCGGCAGGCGACTCGGCTGATCACCCTGTTCGACGCATTGCGGCCGGAGCCGCCCGGCACCGTCCACTGCGATCTCGCCGGCGGGCCGACGATCACGGTGACCTTCCGGGGCGCCCACCACACCTGGGTCGCCACGCAGAGCGCCTGCACCAACGTCCAAGTGGCGCGCGACGGCAAGCCGCTGCCGACGCTGCTGCCGACGAACGCGTGGACCCACGCCACCTACCGCGTCGTGGGCCGCTGACGAGGGGCACTCCGATCTCGACCCGCGCCAGCGGCGGTTGACACACTCACCTCGTGCTCACCGTCACGCTCGCCGACACCCGGCTGTTCCTGCACGTCCTGGCGGCGAGCATCTGGGTCGGCGGCCAGATCGCCCTGGCGGGCTTGGTCCCACCGCTGAAGCGAGCCGGCGTCGAGATCCCGAAGGTGGCCGCCCGGGCGTTCGCGCGGGTCGCCTGGCCGGCGTTCGCGGTGCTGGTCGCGACCGGCATCTGGAACATCCAGGCCGATCACGACGAGCTCGACCACTCGACGGACTTCCGCAACACGCTGATCGCGAAGCTGTGCCTCGTCGTGCTGTCCGGGGTCAGCGCGTTCGCTCACAGCCGCGCCACCTCGCGGCGTGGCCTGGCGCTGTGGGGTGCCGGTACGGCGATCTTCGCCCTGCTCGCGATGTTCTACGGCATCGTGCTCAGCCGCGGCTGAGGGTCAACCGGCAACCGCGAACCACCTGCCGTCGACCTGATGGGCGCGGACCGGGCGCCCGAAGCAGACCGACAGCGCCGCCTCGTCGCCGAGCAGCTCGACGTCACCGTGGCCGACCAGGCGGCCGGCCCGCATCAGCGCCACGTGGGTCGTGGTCGACGGCAGCTCTTCGAGGTGGTGGGCGACCGTGATGCTCGCCAGCCGCGGCTCGGAGCGCGCCGTGGCCTCGAGGGCCGAGAGCAGGTCGGCCCTGCCGGGCAGGTCCAGGCCCGAGGCCGGCTCGTCGAGCAGCAGCAGAGCGGGGTGCGCGACGAGCGATCGCGCCAGTCGCGCCCGGCCTGCCTCGCCTTGGGAGCACACCGCGATCGACCGGTCTCGCAGCGACGCCAGCCCGAACCTCTCGATCAGCTCGCCGACCCGTGCCGCCGCGCCCGGATCCGGTGGTCGCAGCCACTGCACCGTCTGGGTGGCGCCGGTCTCGACGTACCGCTCGACGGTCAGCTCGGCCGGCAGCCGCAGCCGTACGTCGACGACGCCGATGGCTCGCCGCAGCTCACGGAGGTCGACCCTGCCCATCTCGTTGCCGAGGATCCGCACCGTTCCGCGTGACGGGAACCGCTGCGCCGAGGCGAGCGCGAGCAGCGTCGACTTGCCGGCGCCGTTGGGCCCGAGCAGCGCCCAGTGCTCGCCCTCGGCGACGGTCAGGGAGATCTCGTGCACGACGTGCGGACCGCCGGCGAACCAGACGTCCGCCCGTTCGATTTCGAGGACGCTCATCGCGGCAGACTCTAGGCATGAGCCTTCCCGACGACGCTGAGCAAGCCCGCCTGGCCGCTCGCCGCGACCAGCTTCGCGCGCAGTACGTCACCCCGGCGGCCGACCGCGCGGCGACGAACGGCCGCGGCATCCACCACGCCGCGCTGATCTGCAGCGACGTGGAGCAGACGATCAGCTTCTACCAAGGCCTGCTCGGCTTCCCGCTGGTCGAGCTGGTCGAGAACCGGGACTACCCCGGCTCGACGCACTTCTTCTTCGACCTCGGCAACGACACGCTGCTCGGCTTCTTCGACTTCCCCGGACTCGGGTTGGCGCAGCTCCCCGAAGGGATCGGCGGCGTGCAGCACATCGCGATCTCCGTGGCGCCCGACGCGCACGCGAAGCTGCGGGCCCGGCTCGACGACGCCGGCATCGCCTACGACGGGCCGCAACGCGGCATCCCCGAGTCGATCTACCTGCGCGATCCGGACGGGATCGGCATCGAGCTGCTCGCCGACGAGCTGATGTGGTTCGGCGGGAAGTGGCTCAACACTTAGCCTGCTGACATGCCCGTCTGGGTGGCGATCGCCTCGAAGGACACACGGCGGTTCACCCAGCTCGCCTGCGTCTCGGCGATGCGTACGGCGGGCCAGCCGATCCATCTCGTCGTCGGCGACTGCGCCTCGACCGACGGCAGCCTCGAATGGCTGCGCGCACAACACGCCGCCGGTTGGCTGCAGCTGGTGGAGGGTCCGGCCGACCGGCGACACGGGCAATGGATCGACACCTTCCGGCAGATGTGCCCGGAACGCCACCTCATCGTTTTGGACTCCGACCTTCGCTGCCGTCGTCACGGCTGGGTGGACATGGTGCTCCGCCATCTCGACGACGCCGCACTCGTCGCCTTCGACCGCTCGGAGCTGACGACCTACACCGAGCTTCGGCCGACGCCGCTTCAGGGGATCACCATGAAGCTGCTGCCACGCCCGATGCCGTTCGTGCTCGGGCTCGACCAGGAGCGGCTGCGCGACGTCGACACCAGCTTCGTGTGGCAGCCCGCCTACCAGCTCGCCGATCCGAGCGACTTCGCCGCGCGCCCGGAGGCCTACGACACGGCAGGCGCGTTCGCGGCAGAGATCGAGCGCCGCGGGATGCGCTGGGAGACGTTGTCCGAACGCGAGCGGACATGGTTCATCCATTACGGCGGTCAGTCGTGGGACACGAAGCTGCGGCTGGCTCGCTCGAGCGCGGTGAGCCTCCAGCTGTGGCAGAACCGGCTCCGGTTGCGCGACAAGCCCGCGCCGGTCTGAGCCCGGCCGGTCAGGAGATGTGGCGGGCGGCGTACGTCGCGTGCATGCCTGCGACGATCGCCACCACCAGCGCCAGGTAGACCACCGACAGCCGCAGCCGCAACCGTGGCTCGACGGCGGGCGGCGTGCCGCGCTCTCGAAGCCGCACCCAGAGCTCGTAGCCGACCAGCAACAGGATGACGAGGACCAACGGTTCGAACCGGACGATCAGATATCCCACGAGACCGGCACCGACCGCCACCCACACCCACACGTAGAGCAGATCGGCGACCCGCCCGCCGTCGAGCGGGACCAGCGGGACCAGGTTGAGCAGGTTGAGCAGCAGACCGGTGAAGGCCAGCGCTCGCAACAGATCGGACCCGTGGAGGTGCCCGTACTCCGCGAGCGCGAGCGAGCCGACCGTCCCGAGCAGCGGGCCGGCCAGCGCCGTCTCGGCCTGCTGATAGGGCCGATCCCCACTGGGCGTCCAGCTGGTGAACGCTCCGAGCAACGGCAAGAAGACGAGCGCGCCGGCCCGGATTCCACGCAGCCGCAGCGCGACAACGTGCCCGAGTTCGTGCACCAGAATCAGCCCGACGAACCCGACCGCGTAGCGCCAACCCCACAGCTGTGCGTAGGCGGCGATCGACACCGCCATCGAGCCGACGAACAGCACGGATTTGAGCTTCGCCACCAGTGCGACGGCCCCCGCGAGCGGCGCGAGCGCTTGCTTGAGCTTCGCCCACCGACCCGGCGACGGCGTCGCCGGCGGCACGCCGTGCCCGCCGGGCTGGTCAGCGACCGCGCCGGCGTCCGTGCTCACCGCTCCATCGTGCACCTGGGTCGAGCGGCGAGCCGGACCCCGGACACACAAACGGTCCCCGGCGGCTCATACCCGCCGGGGACCGTTTGTGACTGGGCTGCGACTACCGGGTGGAAGTCCCGTCAGCGTCGATCGGAGTCGCCGAGAACTCCGGCGTAGCGGCCGAGGACGGCGTGGCGGGCGCCGTCGTCGCAGCGCTGGCCGCGGGCTTCGCGGCCGGCTTGCGGGTGGCCGGCTTGGTGCTGGGCTTCTTGGCAGCCGGCTTCGCCGGGGCCTTGGCGGCGTCGCCTCGCAGGCTCGCCACGACCTTCTCGCCGCGGTCGGCGAACTCGGCGTAGGTCGACGCGACGCGCGCGCCGAGCTCGTCGGCCTGCTTGCGCAGCGTGGCGGGCTGCTTGCGCAGGGTCGCGGTCAGCTCCTCGACCTGCTTGCGGACGCTGTCCTGCTGCTTGCGCAGCGTGGTCGGGAGCTCCTCGACCTGCTTGCGCAGCTCGGTCGGCAGCGACTGTGCCTGCTTGCGCACCGTGTCCTGCTGCTTGCGCAGTGCGTCCTGCTGCTTGCGCAGTGCGGTCGGCAGCTCCGCGACCTGCTTGCGCAGCTCGGTCGGCAGCGACTGCGCCTGCTTGGTGACCTCGACCCGGCGGGTCTGGGCACGTGCGGGCAGCTCCTTGACCTGGCTCTGCAGAACCGTCGCGCGGGTGCGCAGCGTCTCCACCGCGAGTTCGCCGGCACCGGCGATCGCGTAGAGCGGCTTGGTGTCGATGGTGAGAAGGGTTGGCATGGCGGTTGGACCTCCAGATGACGAGTCGGGTGCCGCCCCGGCGGCGGCGCTTCGACGTTCGTTGGTCGGTGACGGTGACGGGAGTTGCGGCGAACCGCTGCTACGACGAGGTATCGCTCGCCCCGTCGCCAGGGACTGCGGACTTGGCGCGGCGCGCCGTTCTGGTGCGCGAGGCCGCGACCGGCGCGGGCTCGGCCGTGGATGTGGCGGCGTCGTCCGGCTTCCCCGCGTCGGTCTTGCGGGCTCGGCCTTCGCTTTCACGTCGGTAGGCCTCGTACAGTTCGAGGAGCACCTGCTTCTGGCGCTCTGCGAGGTGTGCATCGCCGAGAATCGCGGCGGGCACATCGCTGTCGCCGTACCGTTCCTCGAGAATGCCGGCTTGCACGTAGAGCGCCTCTGCCGAGATGCGCAGCGCCTTCGCGATCTGCTGCAGGATCTCGGCGCTCGGCTTGCGAAGCCCACGCTCGATCTGGCTGAGGTACGGGTTCGAGACCCCAGCCAGGCTGGCCAGCTGCCGCAGCGAGATCTGCGCCGCGGATCGCTGCTCGCGGATGTAGTCCCCGAGATTGCGAACGTCCAGCTTGGCCACGACGCAGAGCGTAGACCCAAGTGCTAACTATTGCAAGCGCCCTGCAAGCACTCGCCGTACGCGTCGTCGCTCAGACGTCCGGGAGCAGGTCCTCGACGTTCGCGGCACCCTCGCGATAGCGGCGGCCGAGCTCGGCGCTGCACGCATCCATCACCGCTTGCACCGAACGTCGCTTGCGCGACACGTCGCGCTCTTCCCGGTCGAGTACGTCGACCAGCCGGGCCAACGTGTCGTCGTCGTGCCGCGACGGGTCGGACAGCTCACTGTCGGAGACGAGTGCCTCGACGTACCGACGATGGGAGTCCAGCGCGGAGGGCTCCGCCGTCGCGTGCCGTCCGGAACCGCGCGGCGCGGTCCGGTCGTCGGCCAGGATCTCCGGCAGCGCGTCGATCAGCGAGCCCGCGGCGCCTTCCCCGCGCCGCCGCGCCTGCTCCGCCCGCAAGATGTCCAGGCGGCCCTGCAGCAGGCGGCGCAGGTAGGACAGATCGGTCTCCTCCTGCTCGGTCTCCGCGCGCATCGCACGGATCTCCTCGACCGGGCGCTTCGCCAGGCCGAGCAGGTACTCCGGAGCGAGCACCCGGTCGAGCCGGCGACCCGCAGCTGGGTAGGTCATCAGACGCCTCTCATACCCATGGCGCAGCGGTCATCTGGCTGCCCGCGGCCTCGGGGCTCGTCACAAGGACGAATACGCTCATGTTGTCACTCTTCGGCAGGTGTCCTAACCCGCGTGAGCGCGAGATTGGTCCGTATGGCTCAACAACCGGGTCGTGCGTGCCGAAGGGAATGAAGCGCGATGCCGGCTGCGGACAGTGAAGGAGGTCGCCGATGCTCAAGGGCGACCTCGCCACCACGGCCCTTGCGCCGGTTCTGCTCGACCTCGCCGCCTCCGGGGCGACCGGGAGCGTGATCCTGAACCGCCCGGACGGCGCCGAAGCGCAGCTGTTCCTGCGCGGCGGGCTGGTCTGCGGCTTCAACGCGCCCGACCAGCGGACCGATCTGGGTGCCAAGCTCGTCTCGTCGGGCGTTCTGGCGCCCGAAGCGCTCTCCGACGCGCTCGAGGCGCAACGCACGGACCTGTCGGCCTGGAATCTCGGCGAGCTGCTCGTGCACCTCGGCTACATCGACGAGGACGTCATCCAGGAGTTCGTGACCGAGCAGCTCCACGAGGCGCTGTGGGACTTCCTGCAGTGGTCGGAGGGCCGCTGGAAGTTCCGCAAGAACGCCAAGATCCGTGAGGACATTCGGCCCCCTCATGCCGTCGTCGAGCTGCTGGAGACGCTGCGCGAGCGCGGCTACGAATGGGAGGAGATCTCCTCCGTCGTCAGCTCGCCGGACGCGATCCCGGTGCTCTCGGCGCGCGGCGACGGGGCGCCCGAGACCACGCTGGACAGCGACGCCTGGTCGATGCTGTGCAAGATCGACGGCGTCCGTAGCGTTGCTGAGCTGGCGAACGACTGCGGATACACCCTCTTCGAAGCCGGCCAGGTCCTCGTCACCCTGGTCGACGCCGGGCTCGTCGACATCAGCGACGACGTCGACGACGACTCCGCCGACGTCTACGGCGCCAGCGCCCTCGCCGAGGCGCTGAGCGGCCGACGCAACGCATCCGCCCCCGCCGACGCGACGCCGGGCGGCGGCGACGACGCGCTCACCCGACTCGCCCGGCTTGCCAGCGACGTGACCAGCCACGGCGCCACGGCTCCTGCCACCAACCCCCTCCAGCTCGACGTCATGGCCGCCCAGCTCAACGGCGGCCCGAGCCTCACGGTGCCGCTGCGGCGCAACGCCGAGAGCTTCGCCGCGTCGATGGGCCGCGTGTCCGGGGCGCTCGCGGATGCGCTCGGCCCGCCGCCTGAAGACACCGAGGGCATGACCTCGCTGATCGAGATCCGGCGTCGTCCGCGGCCCGCCCGCACGGCAGCGCCGCTCGACGGCGAGCAAGAGCTGGAACGACGGCGCCGGCTCCGCGCCGCTGCCGCGGCTGAGCTCGCCTCAGCGCAGGCTGACGCCGAGTCGCTGCGCCCCGACCACGACGTGAACGCACGCTCCGACTCCGTCGACGACCCGCCGAAGCTCGTCGACCTCGAAGCCGAGCGCGCGCGGGTTGCCGCTCGCGAGGCCGAGGAAGCGGCGCGTCACGCCTCCGAGGAGGCGGCTCGGCGTGCCGCGGAGGAGTTCGCCCGAGCGGCGGCCGAGCAGGCTGCGCGCCACGCCGCCGAGCTTGCCGAAACCCAGAGCACAGATCAGGCGGCGCAAGCGGCCGCCGAGCAGGCGGCCGCGCTCGCTGCCCAGAAAGCCGCCGCCGAGAAGGCCGCGGCGGAGAAGGCAGCCGCAGAAAGGGTCGCTGCCGAGCAGGCCGCGGCAGAGAAGGCCGCTGCCGAGCAGGCCGCGGCAGAGCAAGCCCGGCGCGACGCCGAGGCGCGGGCGGCCGAGGAAGCCGCGCGACTTGCCGAGCAGCAGGCGGCCGAGGAGGCGGCCCGCAAGCTCGCCGAGCAGCAAGCCGCCGAGGAAGCCGCCCGCCTTGCCGAGCAGCAGGCGGCCGAGGAAGCGGCCCGCAAGCTCGCCGAGCAGCAGGCGGCAGCAGCAGCCGAACAGGCCCAACGCGAAGCCGCCGAGCAGGCTGCCGCGCAGGCGGCTCAGGCCGCGGCGGAGCAGGCCGCGGCGGAGCAGGCCGCGGCGGAGCAGGCAGCGAAGGAGGCCGCGGAGCGCGCTGCGGCGGAGAGCCGCGAAGCCGCCGCACGCGCCGAGGCAGAGGCAGCCCTGGTCGCAGCGCAGGCCCAGGCGGCCGCCGCCGAGGAGGCGCAACGCCTCGCCGCGCAGGCACAGCGGCTCGCCGACGAGCAGGCGGCACTCGCCGCGGAGGCGGCGGCGAAGCACGCCGCGATCGACGAGCAGGATTTCGCCGCGGCGGCAATCCAAGCCGATCAGGCCGCGCAGGCCTCGGCCATGCTCGCCGAGCTGCACCACAGCGCCAGCGACACGGCAGTCGAGCCGATGGTCGCCGTCGTGCCCGACCCGACACCGGCGTCGGAGCCCGAGCCCGAACCCGCGCCGGTCCCCGGCGGCGGTGACACCGACACTGCTGCGCTGCTGCGCGAGCTGTCCTCGCTCGGGGTGGAAGACGACAACCGGCCGCCGGCGGCGCCAGTGGCGCCGCGGGCGCCGCGGCCCAGCCAGGCCGACGCGAAGAAGGCGAAGAAGAAGATCGGCTTGTTCGGCCTGTAGGCCACCGACTACGCGTCGACCACCCGCTCGGCGCGCATCGCCATCCCTGCCACGGTCAACGGCGCGTCGTCCGCCACGTTCCGCTTGATCACCGCGAGCGCGATCGGGCCGAGATCCGCGTGCTGGAGCGCCGTTCCCAGGAAGCCGACCGCCCGGCCGTCCAGCTCGACCGCGACATGAGGCGCCGGCAGCTCGTCACGCGTGCCGTCGAGGTAACCGAAGACCAGCCGGCGCGGCGGCCGGCCGAGGTTGTGCACGCGAGCGACCGTCTCCTGCCCGCGATAACAGCCCTTGTCGAGATGGACGGCCACCCCGATCCAGCCGACCTCGTGCGGAATCGTGCGGTGGTCGGTCTCGAAGCGAAGGCGCGGTTCGCGCCGCGCGACGCGGCGCGCCTCCCAGGCGCCGTGGCCGACCAGGGGCAACCCGGTCCCGTCGACCCAACGCTCGAGATCCGCGCGGGGCACGAGCTCGTCGCCAGCCACGTCGACGGCCACCCGCGTCATGACCGCGTAGGACGACGTGACGTCGCTGACCTCGACGCGGAGCATGAACCGCATCGACTCCAGGTAGTCACGCAGCGGCTCCGACATCTGCGGTTCGGTGGTGAGCCAGGTCGCCTCGCCGTCGTCGCGCACGGTCATGTGGTGCTCCACGTGACCGTGCGGAGACAGGATGAGCGCCTCACGAACCTCACCCGGGGGCAGCGACTCGAGATGCGCGGAAGTCAGGGCGTGCAACCAGGTCAACCGGTCCGGGCCGGCGATGCGCACGACCCCTCGGTGCGACCGGTCGACGACCGCATCCGAGTCGACCAAGGTCCGCTGTTCGCGCAGCGGGTCGCCGTAGTGGGCCGCCACTCCGGCGTCGACGCCCAGCCCGTCGACCGCGCCCTGGCGCGACAGAAGCGGGCTGGCAGGCATCTCGCGCTCCATGCTAGGAGCGGGCCGGCCTAGCGAGCGCCGGCCGGCGCGGCCTCCCCGCGTTCGAACTCCAGAATGGCCTCGCTGTCAGGTCCCTCGGGGGAGAGCAGGTCGAACAACAACGACAGCGGGATGCGGGCGTCCAGCAGTCGCATCGCGACACTGAGTCGCTGCTCTGCTGAGATCGGCTCGCTCACAGTATGTGAGTCGTCCAGGGCACAGGTGATCATGACCCGCCGTACGGGGGAATCGCGTCCGGCGTCCGAGTGATTGTCGGGTCGATCAGGTCGTGCAAGGGGCGGTGCCGAAGCCCGGCCCGACCTCGAAGACCCCACCAGCATCGTTGGTCACAACCGGCGTCGCGGCGGGGTCGCTCGACGCCCAGGCCAGTTGCGGCGGAGGCGGGTTGCCTGCCGAGGTCTCGACGACGACGAAGGAGTAGTCGCCGGCGGCAACCGCCGCGCGCCACGCCGGGCAGCTGGGATAGTCGACGAACGCGTGGTGCGCTTCGGTCTCACCGACGTACTGGACGGTGTTGCTGAACGTCGCGCCGAGGAAGGGATAGAGGACCGTTCCGATGACGCCGATCCGCACCCCGGTCTTGTCCTGCACAGACGCGTAGAGCGCCTCCTTCGAGTCCGCGACGGTGTGGTAGCGATCACGGAGGTAGCTCCGGTTCGCCGCGTAGCCGCCGACCGCCAGCGCCGCGACCGCGACCAGCGCCAGCCACGGTCCGAACCGCCGCACGACCGGCGCCCTGACCACTGCGGCGACCACGAGAGCCACGGCCGCCGCGGCCGCGCAGTCCCTGGTCCCCAACGCCCAGATCCGCGGACCGAGCAGCGTCACCACCAGGCACGCGAGGAACGCCAGGGACACGATCGTCGGCCAGCGCCGGCCGAGTCGTGAAACGCCGAACCCGAGCAGCCCCAGCGATACGGCGGGCAATGCGTATCGCACGTTGTACTCGAACAGATAGGGGTGGCCGGCCGGGCCGAACGCGCCGCTCGGCGTGATGAGGTAGGCGCCGGTCGCGACGACCGCGACCACCCCGGCCATCCGCCACGCGTTGGGTCCGAGCGCGAGCGCGAGCAGCACGCCGATCACCGCCAGCGCGAGGATCGCCACCCACGCCTTGCCGAAGAAGAAGGCGAGACCCGGATGGAAGTAGTGCCGGATGACCGACGAGTCGGACAGGTAGTGCGCGACGGAGTAGCCGTACTTCTGGAAACCGGCCATCGGGACCCTGGTCAGGCCGGGGATGTGCTCACTGGGCAACGGCGAGCCGACCGCGACCACGTCGCGGACGTACCAGTAGATCGCCGTGATCGCGGCCCCGAGTACGACGAGGACCGTGGCGACCGGCTTGCGCCGGTTGGGGACCAGCACCAGGAAGCCGAGCAGCAACGCGCCTGCCGGCGCCAGCAGGCTCAGCTTGGTTCCCATGGCGAGGCCGCCGGCCAACCCGGCGAGGAACGGCAGCCCAACCGTTGCCTCGTCACCGTCGTTGCGGAAGTGCAGCGTGATCGCGAGCACCGCGATCAGCGGCCAGACCGCCATCCAGTCGTTGATCGCGCTCGCGTCGTAGGTCCCGAGCAACGCGAGCAGCGGAGAGATCGCACACACCGCGACCGGCCCGGCGTCGTACGCCGATCCGACGCACCACGCGGCCAGCAGCGCCGCCCCGAGGTCGGCGAGGGTGATGACCAGCGACAGCGAGTCGCGACCCAGCAGCGCGATACCCATCCCGTGGAGCAGCTCGCTGTTGAACGGGTAGTAGGAGACCGGTGAACCGGGGGCGAGCTGGACGACCGAGCCGGTGTGGTGGGTCGTCGCGAAGTGCGCGGCCATCGTGAGGTGGTACTGAAGCGAGTCGATGAAGACGTTGCCGGTGCGTGCGGTGGCGCGCACCGCCACCAGGCCTTCGGCGATGACGAGCGCCCCGCACGCGCTGGCGATCCACGACGGCACCGACCGCAGGCCGCGCCGCCGGGGAAGCACGTCGACCTGCGGCGGCTCAGCGGGTTCACCCGCCCCCGGCTCGGCCGCGCTGGGCTGCGGGCGCGACCGTCCCCGGCCGAGCAGCAACGCGAGGGCGGCCGACGCCACTGCGGTGATGACCAGCGGGTTGCGGTTGAACGCGCCGAAGGACCCGAGCACCTCCCCCATCACGACGAGGTAGGAGTACGCCACCACCACGACGACGAGCGCCGCGGTCGCTCCGGCCCAACGCGGGGCGAACAACCGCCGCCCTACCAACCCCACGACCGTCGCGCAGAGCAGGACCGCGAGGGTTGCGCCCACCCCGACGGCGTACTGATGGACCGTCATCACTAACCCCCAGCATCCTGCGAGCCGATGTGAACCCTAGGGAATCACTGATCAATGCCGTCCGTCGCGAGCGGCGATCCGGGCGGCGGCTGGCAAGGCGGAGGAGGAGCGCGGTAGCAGCGCTACCGCCGACGACGACAACGCGGTCCAGCCGTCGATCCGGGCGACGCGCAGCA